>JBIJCD010000030.1:0-16808 GCA_044344895.1 Pirellulales bacterium
TTACCCGGGCATCCAGCGCCGTGCACACGCCGGGCTCGGCCATCGTGGCCGACCCGGCTTGGCGAGCGCAGCTCGCTGGTGCTTACCCGGGCATCCAGCCCTGGCGCGTGGTTGGGGGGTGGTGTTTCGGTTACGTCCTTCTCTCAGCACTCCGCCTCTCCTGATGCTGAGGAGCGGGTCGGAGGCACGCGCAGGAGCCGGTGAATGTTGCGACTCAGAGACAGCGACCCATCGTCCCGGAGTCTCCCGTAGCACAATCCGCCGGCGACGAGCATGCCGCAGACCCGCGAACCGATCCGGCTCAGCTTCAGGCCACCCCGGATGAGTGAACCTCCGCTGGCCGGGGCATCGATGCGTCGCCCGTCTGGCATCTAGTGGCCGGCCGGCCAGGAGAAGAGCCGGATGCGGTTGCCGTCGGGATCGACGGCCCGCACCTCCCGGAAGCCCTCGTGGTGCGTCTCGGGCTCCGTCACGCTTGCCGCGGCCGCGGCAAGCCGGGCGTGCACCATGTCGAGATTCTCGACCTCGAAGCCGAGGCTCCACCGCGAACTCGGCTCGCCAGGCGTCGGCCGGCCCAGGATCGCGAGCCGGGTATCGCCCGCCTCGAGCAGCGCGTAGCGGTCGTCGACCACGCGGACCAGCACCCGCAGTCCGAGCACGTTGCGATACCACTCCACGAGTTCGGCCCAGTGGGCCGTCCGCAATTCGACGCTGAACAGGCTGGGGGGCTGAGGTACCGACATGATGGCGGGGCTTTATACCCTCCGCCGTCGTTCCGCACCGATCCGCCACCGGTCGCCCGACGGGCCGCGAAGAGCGAAGAAATCCCGGCTTCACGAAACAGGCGAAAAACCGGACAATCCGGGCTTTCGGCCCGCCCACCCGGCCCCATCGATCCCCGGTCACTTTCCCTCCCGGCTCCCGAGACCCACGTGCCAGAACCCCAGGACAACATGCCGGCGGCTTCGCCCCCGGGCCCCGCTTCCTCAGCCGGCACCCGCGCAACGCTGGAGAAGTCCCGCCGCGACAAGCTCGAGAAGCTGCGGGCGCTGGGCGTCGACCCGTGGGGCCGGCGGTACGACGGCGCCAGGCCGATCGCCGACGTCCGCGCGGCCGGCGGGGCGATCGATCCGTCCCCCGACTTCGCCGCTGGCCCGACCGTCCGCGTGGCCGGCCGGATCATGCTCCTGCGGAGCGCCGGCAGCCTCGTTTTCATCGACCTCGTCGACCGCACGGGCCGGATCCAGATCATGCTCGGCAAGAAGCAGGTCGGCCCCGACGCCTGGAAGGTAATCGACTGCCTCGACCTCGGCGACCTGATCGGCGTCGACGGCCGGCTGGGCCACTCGAAGACCGGCGAGATGACCGTGTTCGCCTCGGACGTCGAGTTCCTGACGAAGTCGCTGGAGACACCACCCGACAAGTATCACGGCCTGGTCGACGCCGACCTCCGCCAGCGGATGCGGTACCTCGACCTGATCCACGGCGAGGGCGTCCGCGACCGGTTCGTGGCCCGTTGCCGGATCGTCGAGGCGGTGCGGAAGACGCTCACGTCGCGGGGCTACCTCGAGGTCGAGGGCCCCACGCTCCAGGAGAGCGCCGGCGGCGCCGCGGCGCGGCCCTTCAAGACCCACCACAACGCGCTCGACATGCCGCTGGTGCTCCGGATCGCGCTGGAGCTGCACCTGAAGCGGCTGCTCGTGGGCGGGATGGAGCGGGTGTTCGAGCTCGGCCGCGTGTATCGCAACGAGGGGGTCAGCCCGCGGCACAACCCCGAGTTCACGATGATGGAGGCCTACGAGGCCTACGGCGACTACGGCACGATGATGGACCTCACCGAGGCGATCTTCCTCGAGGCCGCGCAGGCCGCCGGCACGCCGACCAGGTTCGAGTGGATGGGGCACACGGTCGATCTCACGCCCCCCTTCCGCCGCGCGAAGTACGACGACCTGCTCGCCGAGGTGGCGAGGTGCGACCCCGCCGACCCGGCCAGCGTGGCCGCCACGGCGGCTGCCTTGGGCATCGAAACCGCCGGACGGCACCCCGACGTCGTGAAGAGCGACCTCTTCGAGGCGACGGTCGAGAAGACCCTCTCAGGGCCGGTGTTCGTCATCGACTATCCCGCCGCGATCTGCCCGCTGACGAAGCGGAAGGCGGACGCGCCGCACGTCGCCGAGCGGTTCGAGCTCTACGTGGCCGGCATCGAGCTGGCCAACGCCTACACGGAGCTCAACGACCCCGACCTGCAGGAGGAGCTCTTCCGCACCCAGCTCTCCGGGCTGCCGCAGGAAGAGTCGATGGCCCGCATGGACACCGACTTCATCCGCGCCCTGCGGCACGGCATGCCGCCGGCCGGCGGCCTGGGTATCGGCATCGACCGGCTGGTGATGTTCCTCACCGCGGCCCCCTCCATCCGCGACGTGATCCTGTTTCCGATCCACCGGCCGCAGGCGGAGGGCTGACCAGCCCTGCCGAGCCCCCATGTACAAGCTCCTGCTCTGCTGGCGGTATCTCCGCACCCGCTACATCGCGCTGGTGAGCGTGATGAGCGTGATGCTGGGCGTGGCCACGATGATCGTGGTCAATGCCGTGATGGCGGGCTTCTCGCACGAGATGCAGACCCGCATCCACGGCATCCTCTCCGACCTGGTCTTCGAGAGCCACTCGCTCTCGGGCTTCCAGGACCCGAAGTGGCACATGGAAGAGATCGAGCGGGCCGTCGGAGACCAGGTCGCAGGCATGACGCCGACCGTCGCGGTGCCGGCGATGCTCAGCTTCCAGGTCCGCGGCCAGTGGCTCACCCGGCAGGTGATGTTCATCGGCATCGACGAGTCGACGCACGCGCTGGTGAGCGACTTCGGCAGCTACCTGCAGCACCCCGCGAACCGCCGCCAGCTCTCGTTCGAGCTCCGCGACGGCGGCTACGACACGACCGACAGCCAGACCGACGACCAGTCCGGGGCGAACGGCCCGACGCGGCCCGCGCTGGAGTCGGCCGGCTGGCCGCATCGGCGGATGCGGGTGGCGCGGGAGAAGCTCTGGAGGGAGAAGGAGGCGGCCCGGGGGGCGGCCGCCGGACAGCCCGCCCGGCCGATCGACCAGCAGGTGGATGCGGTGCTGGCCGCCACTAGTCCAACCGCCGACCCAGCGTCGGTGAGTCCAACCGCCGACCCAGCGTCGGTGAGTCCAACCGCCGACCCAGCGTCGGTGAGTCCAACCGCCGACCCAGCGTCGGAACAGGCGACGACAGCCACACCGGCCGCATCTCCGGCCGCCGACCGCCGCGACCCGTTCCGCGCCGCCCGGCCCGACGAGGGCCTCACCATGGACCCGGCCAAGGAGCAGTTCACCGGCATCGTGCCTGGCATCGGGCTGGCCAGCTTCCGCGACTCCGCGGGCGTCGACCGCTTCCTCGTCCTGCCGGGCGACGATGTGAAGATCACCTTCCCCACGGCCGGCACGCCGCCGAAGGCCGTCAGCGACACTTTCACGATCGTCGACTTCTACGAGAGCAAGATGAGCGAGTACGACTCGAACTTCGTGTTCGTGCCGATCGCCGCCCTGCAGCGGATGCGCGGGATGATCGACCCGCAGTCGGGGATCGCCAGCGTCAACTCAATCCAGATCCGGCTCAAGCCCGACGCCGACCTCGACGTGGTCCGCGACCGGCTCCGGAAGGCGTTTCCCGCCGAGATCTATGCCATCTCGACCTGGCGCGACAAGCAGGGGCCGCTGCTCTCCGCGGTCGACATGGAGATGGCGGTGCTCAACATCCTGCTGTTCCTCATCATCGCCGTCGCCGGCTTCGGCATTCTCGCCATCTTCTTCATGATCGTCGTGGAGAAGACCCGCGACATCGGCATCCTCAAGTCGCTGGGGGCGGGCTCCTCCGGCATCGCCGGGATCTTCCTGGGCTACGGCCTCTTCCTGGGGCTCGTCGGGGCGGGCGTCGGCCTCGCGCTCGGCCTGGCCATCACCTGGAACATCAACGCCATCCGTGCCGGCGTGGAGTGGTGCACCGGCCAGCGGGTGTTCGATCCGTCGATCTACTACTTCTTCAAGATCCCCACGATCGTGAACCCCGTCACGATCGCCTGGATCATCGCCGGCGCCGTGGCGATCGCCGTGGCGGCGAGCGTGCTGCCGGCCCTGCGGGCTGCCCGCCTCCACCCGGTGGAGGCGCTCCGCCATGACTGACGCGTCCGCGCGGGACGCCATCCTGCGGGTCATCGACGTGCGGAAGAGCTACCGCTCCGGCGGCGGCACGCTGGAGGTGCTCCGCGGGGTCGATTTCGCGCTCGAGCCCGGCGGCTTCGTGGCCGTCGTCGGCCAGAGCGGCTCGGGCAAGAGCACGCTCCTGCATCTCATGGGCCTGCTCGACGCGCCCGACTCGGGCGAGGTGCACCTCGACGGCACCCGGATCGACAACCTGCCCGCCGCCCGCCGCGATCGGCTGCGGAACACGGCCATCGGCATGGTCTTCCAGTCGTACCACCTGCTACCGGAGCTCGACGCCCTGGAGAACGTCCTCGCCCCGCTCCTGGTGCGGCACGGCGTCTGGGATTGGCTGCGGGTGCGGGCCGCCGCCCGCGACCGGGCCCGGGCGCTGCTCGACCACTTCGGGCTCGGCGGCCGGCTCCACCACAAGCCGCGGCAGCTCTCCGGCGGCGAGATGCAGCGGGTGGCGATCGCGCGGGCCTTGGTCGCGGAGCCCCGCGTGCTCCTCGCCGACGAGCCGACCGGGAATCTCGACGAGGCCAGCGGCGCCGGCATCCTCGACGCCCTCTGCGAGTTGAACGGCCGCGACGGCCTTTCTATAGTGCTCGTCACGCACGACGCGGCGATCGCCCGCCGCGCAGCGCGGGTCGTGCGGCTGGCGGCAGGCCGCGTCGCCGGGGTGTGAACCGCGGCGTCCGGAGACCGTCCGATCGGCGGCGAACGCCCGTAGACAGCGAGAATCAGCCATGCCGCGGATCATCTTCATGAACGACCGCCTCGTGCCCGAGGACGAGGCCCGCGTCAGCGTGTTCGACCACGGCCTCCTCTACGGCGACGGCGTCTTCGAGGGGCTGCGGAGCTACTCCGGCCGCGTCTTCCGGCTCGACGCCCACCTCGACCGGCTCTGGGCCAGCGCCCGGGCGATCTGCCTGGAGATCCCGCTCTCGAAGGAGCAGGTGGCGAAGGCGGTCATCGACACGCTCGCCGCGAACACGCTCGCCGACGGCTACGTGCGGCTGGTCGTGACCCGCGGCGCCGGCAGCCTCGGCCTCGACCCCAACCGCACGAAGAACCCGCAGGTGATCGTGATCGCCGACACGATCAGCCTCTACCCGCGGGAGTTCTACGACAAGGGCCTGCGGATCGTGACGGCGGCCACGCAGCGGGTGCAGTCGGCGGCGCTCTCCCCGCGGATCAAGTCGCTCAACTACTTGAACAACATCATGGCGAAGCTCGAGGGGCTGCAGGCCGGCTGCGTCGAGGCGCTGATGCTCAACCACAAGGGCGAAGTGGCGGAGTGCACCGCCGACAACGTGTTCGTCGTCCGCGGCGGGCGGCTGCTCACGCCTCCCCCCGACGCCGGCATCCTCGAGGGGATCACCCGCGGTGCGGTGATGGAACTGGCCGAGTCCGCCGGCATCGAGTGCCGCGAGGCCACGCTCGTGCGGCACGACCTCTATACCGCCGACGAGTGCTTCCTCACGGGCACGGCCGCCGAGGTGCTGCCCGTCGTGGAGATCGACGGCCGGAAGGTCGGCAACGGCCAGCCCGGGCCGATCACGGCCCGGCTGATCGCCGACTTCCACCGGCTCGTGCGGTCCTGACTCGCCTGCGCACGGGTGGCTTGCGCGACCGTTGGCATGGGCCGGTTCCGGTCCTCCCCGTGCCCGTCGCCGGACGTTCGCTCCGGCCCTCCGGACCTCCGCTCTCTCGAAGCTGACTTCGCTCCGCCGTCCCTGGCTGCGCTCGTCAGCTACGCCGGCTCTCGGGACACGCGGAGGCCCGGAACCTCGCTCAGCGGAGAACCGACCATCGAGCCAGTTGACGACGGTGACGCACGCGCCTTTGAACACGTGCGGCACCGTCCATCTACCCCCGCGGCCGCTGCTCCTCGTCGCCGATCGCCTCGTACCGCGATACGTAGCCCGGCTGCCGGGCGCGGACCAGCTCGGCCTCGTACTCGCTCACGATCCGCTTCTGGATCAGGTCCCGGCAGGCGGCGTTGATTGGATGAGCGATGTCGGCGTAGAGCCTGACGCGGCCCTCGCCGTCGCGCGGCGGCTGGCTCTCCGGCAGCTTCGCACCACAGTGGTTGCAGTAGCCGGCCTTGAAGGGATTCTTCGCGCCGCAGGCGTGGCAGTGGCAGGCGAGCTTGCGGCTGGGCATGGCCACGAACGGTCCACTGGGGCCGCCGATGATCTTCAGGTCGCGTACCACGAAGGCCGCGTCGATGGTGATCGAGCAGAACGCCAGCAGCCGCTCGGCCGCGTTCTCCACGAGCTTGATGCGAACTTCCGTGATCTCCACGCTCCGCCCCCTTCCCGGCCCCCACCGCCCCCTCGACCGCCGTCTGGCGACCCGCCGCAGGCGGCACCTGCGTGCCGCCGACCCGTCAGGCCACACCCGCCGGCGCCAGCCGCACCGCATACACGCCCGGCCAGCCAGCCATCCGCAGCCGCGCAGCCATCAGCCGTGACTCGGTCGCGGAACGCACGAGTGCGAAGCAGGCGCTGCCGCTGCCGGTGAGCAGCGGACGGACCGCGCCGACGCGGGCGAAGTCCCCGAGCAGCCGGTCGACGTCGGGACAGAGGCTGCGGGCCGGCGGTTCCAGCGCGTTGTGCAACAGCGGCAGCGCCCCGCGAAACCGGCCCTCGGCGAGCGCCGCCGCCAGCCTGGCCGCGCCGCCGCGCTGCCCGGGATCCGGCGTGCAGCGGGCGTAGACGGCCGCGGTCGACAGGCCGGTCGCGGGCCTGGCGATGACGGCGTGCAGCGGCGGGATGCCACGGACCGCATCGATCCGCTCCCCCCGGCCGCCGACGATCGCGGCACCGCCCGCGCACAACACCGGCACGTCGCTGCCGATGCGGCTGCCGACGGCGGCGAGCCGCTCGCGGGGCCAGTCGATGCCCCAGGCCCGCGCCGCCGCAAGCAGCACCGCGGCCGCGTCGCTCGATCCGCCGCCCAACCCGGAGCCGGAGGGGATCCGCTTGACCAGGTCGATCTCCAGCCCCCGGCCGCCGCGCTCCGCGTCGATCCCGGCCGCGGCGGCCAGCGCGGCCGCGGCCCGCACCGCGAGGTTCGTGGCGTCGGTCGGCACGTCGGTCGCGAGCACCCTGCCGGCGGCCGTGGCCAGACCGCCCGCGAACCTGACCCCCAGCCGGATGCCCGGTCGGTCCGCGACCCGCACCTTCACCGTGTCGTGGAGCGTGACCGGTACGATCAGCGACTCGATCTCGTGGAAGCCGTCGGCGCGGCGGGCCAGCACCGCCAGCGACAGGTTGAGCTTGGCCGGGGCGCGGACGCACACCGTCGCGGGAACCTCCCGCGTCCCCGCTCGTTCCGCCGTGTGGAGCGACATGCGCAGAACACCCGCAGCCCCGATCCGAATCCCGCACCCCGCGCGCCCGCCAGAATCTAACCCCCCGGCGGCGGAGGGGTCAACGGACCGTCGCGGGCACGTGGCAGACGCGCCGTGTCACCGGCGCCGTCCCATCAGCGCCAGTTCATCACGAAGGCGAGCGTCCCCAGCGCCAGCGCGAGACCGATCGCGACGAGCACGGCCAGCAGGATCGAGATGCTGCGGCCGGCCCAGAGGTCTTCGCGGATCATCTCGGTGCGGTCGGCCTTGGCGAACGAGGCGTTCCAGACCGGAAAGGTCCGCTCGTCGTAGACCCACTGCGTTCGCTCTTCGAAGTTCTTTTCGCTCATGCTGGCCACGCGTGTCGACCGGACGGACGACTATGATGGAGGAATGCCTGCAGAAATGTACCCCGCCGATTCCACCGACGCCAGCCTCGATGCGGCCCCCCCGACCGTGGCCCGCGCCGCGGTCCTGCCGCACATGCTCGAGCCCGACGAGCCCCTCGCCGACTGGCTGGGGAAGCAGGGGCAGCCGGCGTGGCGGGCGCGGGCGATCCGCCGCTGGCTGTTCGAGCGGCGGGCCGCCTCCTTCGCCGACATGACCGACCTGTCGAAGGACCTGCGGTGCCGGCTGGAGGCCGCGTTCCGGATCTGGACGACCACGATCGCCCGCCACTCCCAGGCCGAGGACGGCACCGAGAAGCTCCTGCTTTCCCTCCACGACGGCCAGCGGATCGAGTGCGTGCTCCTGCGCGACGGCGACCGTCGCACCGTCTGCATCAGTTCGCAGGTGGGCTGCGCGATGGGCTGCGTGTTCTGCGCAAGCGGCCTCGACGGCGTGATCCGGAACCTCACGACGGGCGAGATTCTCGAGCAGCTGCTGCGGCTCCAGCAGCTGCTGCCGGCCGCGGAGCGGCTCAGCCACATCGTGGTGATGGGAATGGGGGAGCCGCTGGCCAACCTCGACCGGCTCCTGCCGGCGTTGGCGGTGGCGCAGGATCCGGAGGGGCTGGGCATCTCGCAACGGCGGATCACAGTCTCCACCGTCGGCCTGCCGGCCGCGATCGACCGCCTGACGGCGGAGAACCCGGGCTACCATCTGGCCGTCTCCCTGCATGCGGCCGAGGATCAGCTGCGGACGCGGCTCGTGCCGGTGAATAAGTCGATCGGACTGGCCGACGTGATGGCCGCCGCCGACCGCTACTGGGAGGCCTCGGGCCGACGGCTGACGTTCGAGTATGTGCTGCTCGGCGGCGTGAACGATTCGCCGGAGGACGCCGCGCGGCTCGCCCGTCTGCTCGGCCGTCGCGCGGCGCTGGTCAACGTGATCCCCTACAACGCGGTCTCCGGTCTCGAGTGGCGGGAGCCCAGCAAGGGCTCGCAGGAGCGGTTTCTCGACGTGCTCCGCAATGCGGGCGTCAACGTGCAGGTGCGGCGGCGGAAGGGCGCCCGGATCGACGCGGCCTGCGGCCAGCTGCGGCGGCTCGAGCGGCAGACCTAGAGCGCACCTTGTTTAGCTGTAGCGACGACTTGGCAAACCTGGAGACGGAGGCAAGGGGTCGGCGAACGCTCGAGGAGCTTTGGGCCGCCTCGGCCCATGCGACGAGACTTTTGCCGCCCCGAAGCCGTCGCTACACCAAACCGGGATGCGCACTAGCAGCGGCGCTGCTACTGCAGCCAGCCCAGCAGCAGCACGGCGGCGAGCACCATGCCGAGCATGCCGCCCAGCCATACCATCCAGTGCACGGTCGCCAGCCGGATCGCCGCCGGATCTTCGTGGTGCGTGGCGGCGAATATGAGGCTCGCCAGCGCCATCAGCGGCAGGCCGAAGAAGATGCCGGGAACCCGCCCAGCCAGCGAGGCTACGAGGGGCGGCAGGAAGCATCCGGTGGATGCAAGTGTCACGAGCAGCGTTGCGATCATGTGAGCGTGTCCTTGCTCTCGTTGTCGAACCGGTCGAAGTGTCTGTTCTCTGGAACTGTCGGAAAGCCGTCGCAGCCGGTGCACATCCCCGATCAGGATGGGCCGGCGGCGGGCGGCGGCGGCGGAGCGGCGCGCCGCCGCTCATCTTCCGAGGGCCCCAGCGGTCCCGCCCAGGCGTCGTAGATCACGAGCAGGTTCAGCATTCCAGCCAGCATCGTGTAAAGCGTGCCGATGTCGAAGAACTGGCCCAGCCGGCGGTGCCAATCGGCGAGCTGGTCGCGGCGAAACTGCTTGAGTGGGGGCTTGTCGAAGAAGTCGTCGGCCGCGATGTCTGGATCGGTCCGACCGAGCTGGTCGGCGTAGGCCGCCGAGACGTATTGTCCTGGCACAAGCGGCGGGGCCATGAAACCACTGAGCAACAGCGGCTGCTTCGCGGGGCCGTTCAGCCGGGCCGCTTGCACGACCGCGGGCAGCGCCACCAAGCCCGCCCCCGCTTGGCAGACGAACGCCCAGCGGGTGTCGCTCGGCTTCCACGATGCATAGACGACCTTGCCGCCACCCAGCCACAGGCCGAACACGTAGGTCGCGAGGATGGCTGCCATGAACAGGCTGCCCTTCGTCGTGCGGCCCTGATAGAGCTGGCCGAGGCCGGGGACGGCCCAAGAAAGCGCCGCGGCCAGCGCTGGATTCCGCAGGTCGATGGCCGAGCCGTCGTCGGGCGAGATCGCCACGATCCTCGGCGGCTGACGCTCCACGGTCTTCCCCACGCGTCCGTTCCTGCGGTCGACTGGTGTCGGCCCTCCTCCGCGGCGGGCCGATGTCGGCGCAGTGTACGCGATCGCCCGAGGATTGAAACGAGCCACCGTGCCGTGCGGCCGGCGTCAGCGGCCGGATCGACCGCGCCGCCGCTACGATCCGCAGGGTCTGCCGCCGACGCGGCAGGTGGTGTGGAAGGCAGCCCGGACGTCAGCCCCAGAGCCGACGGACCACGCGGACACGCGGCGCGGCTGCCTCGCCTGGCTCGGCAGACGGGTCGTCGCCCTCGGCCAGGTCGCGGCCAGTGCCTGCTGCCGTCGCCAGCTCGCGCCAGGCGCGTTCGACCGTCGCGGCATCGACCCGGTCGAGCGCGTCACCCGCCGCGGCAGCCAGCGACAGCTGCGCAAGCTGGCAGACGACTCGGGGCACGCCCCCGGCGAACCGGGTGAGCGTGGCGATGGAATCTTCGGTGAACACCTGAGGATCGCCGCCCACCCTGGCGAGCGACCGGGCGATGAAGCCGGCGACGTCGGCCTCCGTCCAGCCAGCCAGTTCGATCCGCACGCCGGCCCGCTGGCGGATCGACGGCGGCAGCCGCCCGAGGCCGCCGGGCGTCGCCGTGGCCACCACGACCGTGCGGGCGAACCGCGGCTCGGCGGCGCCGACGAGCCTGGCGATCCCGTCGACGGCGTCGGCAGGCGCCCGGTCGAGATCGTCGAACACGAGCACGGTCGGCCGCTCCATCAGTGTGTTCTCGCGGAGCCTGTTCTCCAGCTTCTGCCAGGGCCGCAGCGGCTCGGCACGGCTGAGCGGATCGAGCGGCAGCCGCTCCAGCAGCATCTCGATCCAATCACCGTCGGCGAGACCGCGCAGCGACAACAGCGCCGTCTCGGCTCCCAGCCCGCCCAGCCGGCGGACGGCCATCGCGGCCAGGTGGCTCTTGCCGCAGCCCTCGGCGGCGGTGACCAGCCCGAGCCGCTGCCGCTCTTCCAGCAGCCACTCCAGCCGCGCGAGAGCCTCCTCCTGCGGCCCGGCCGCGAAGAACGTCGCGGGCTCGAGCGCACCGTCGAAGGGGGGCCCGGTGAGTTTCCAGTGGTCGCGTACCATAGGCGACCGGAGTGTAGCGGGACGCGCGGCCCGCGTCAGGACGAAGATTCGCGGGAAACCCGCGGCCACGAACCGATGAGCGAACGTTTTTTCACCGCAGAGCCGCCTCGCGACGGTCACGCCGTCATCGCCGGCGACGAGGCCCGCCATCTCGCCAAGGTGCTCCGCGCGAAGGAGGGCGACGCCGTCGTGCTGTTCGACGGCCGCGGCCGCGAGTGGCCAGCCCGGGTGGCCAGGATCGGCCGCGACTCGGTCGACCTCGACACGGGCGCACCGGTCGTCGACACGGCACCGTCCGGAATCCTTCTCACGCTGGCCGTGGCGCTGCCGAAGGGCGAGCGGCAGAAGTGGATGGTGGAAAAGCTCACCGAGCTCGGCGTCGCCAGGCTCGTGCCGCTCGAGACCACCCGCGGGGTGGCGGAGGCGACCGACGGAGCACGGGCGCGGCTCGAGCGGGCGGTGATCGAGGCGTGCAAGCAGTGCGGCCGCAACACGCTCATGGAGATCGCGGCAGGGCAGTCGCTCGCGCAGCTGCTGTCTGATCGCACTGCGGGAGCCCCCGTCGTGATCGCAGACCCCGGCGGTGGGCCGCTCGCCGCCGCCGTGCCGGCCGCGGCCACGGAAGCGATCGCGCTGGTCGGTCCGGAGGGCGGCTTTACCGAAGCCGAACTCGCCGCGGCGGACCGTGCCGGCGCGGTCCGCGTGTCGCTCGGCCCGCACATCCTCCGCGTGGAGACCGCCGCCATCGCGCTGGCGGCCCGGTTCGCGGCCGCGGCACCGGGGCACCCGTGACGCTGCCCGGGCACGACGGCGACCCGCCGTCGCCCGCGACACGGCGGATCATTCCACGCAGCAGCTGCACCGCTGCGGCACGTCGAGCACGAGCGTGGCGGCGTAGGCGGTCTTGTCGTATCCCGCGCCCGTCTCCTCGGGCTTCTCCACGTGGGCCACCACGAGCACCAGGTTGCCCTCCTTCGGCGCGAAGCTGCACCGGCCCTCGGCGTCGGTCCTGCGCTCGTAGGCGGGATCGAACCCCTCGGCGAGCGTCGCGCCGCGCGGGATGAACGACACGACCTGGTCGGCCAGTGGCCGTCCCTTGAACAGCAGCCGCACGACGATCGCCTTGCCGGGACCGGTGCCGAGTACGGGGTGGCTCTCGAGCACGAGTTCAAGCGGGTGGCCGACCGGATCCGGCAGCTTCCCCGCCGGCGTGGCGGCGTCGAGCGAATCGGCGACGAGAAAGTAGGCCTTTCCTCCCTTGCATCCCCTGGCGCCGTGCCGCACGCCCTCGCGGTAGTGCGCGGCGCAGTGGAGGCCGGCCGCGGCCGGCACGAACCGCGCCGACCAGAAGCCCTCCTTGGGCGCGTAGCCCACGTCGACCATGTCGGGCACGAGATCGGTCGTGCGTCCGGCTGGACCGATCACGCCCACCATCACCTCGTCGAGCGAACCGAGCTTTCCGGCCACCTTGAAATCGCGGTGCTCGTTGCCGTGATTGCCGAGGAACAGATCGACGTGCACGACGTCGTCGGGCCGCACCGCCCGGGCCGAGACCTGCATCCAGGTGTCGTGGCCGCTGGCCACCGTGGTGGCGGCGACGAGGGCGGCGACGAGGGCGGCACGAACGGCCGCCCGCCGCGGCTTCACCGCGACCGTCGCGGCGCGGAGCCGGCCATTGAAACGATTCGGTCGAGACATGCGAGAGCCTCCTAGAAACATGGCTGGGGTCTTCTGGGTGAAATCGATTCGCTGACCGCCGGTGCAGGGTTCGCCGCGGTAGCCCGCCGGAGGGCAGCCGCGCCGGGAAAGACGCGCGTCCCCAACTCAGCTCACAGCTCCCCGGCGATCTGCTCGCCGCCGTTGATGCTGTGCAGCGCCCGGTGCAGCGCCGCATCGGTCTTCTCCGTGAGGAACGACACGTGGCCATCCCCGAACAGCACGTTCGCCCCACCCGCGTGCCAGCTTTTCGGCCCGAAGAAACCGGACCAGTGGACGACGTAGTCGGGAATCCTGCTGTTCGGGGTCAGGAAACCGTTCGTGAGACTGTTGCCCTGGGTCGTGGCGGCCCACGACAGCCCCCGTCCGCGCATCGCCGCGCTGCCGGCGCCACGCCAACTGGTGATGCCGACCCAGCCGGCGATGAGCGTGTCGACGGCCGCGGTCGTCGGGGTGGCACCCGCCGGCCCCACGAGCGTGCTGGAATTCCAGCCCGTCGAACCGTTCAGCGTGTACTGGTACGGAAAGGACGGCGGTGAGCCTGCGGCAAAGGTCGCATCGACGCCGATGCTCCGCACGGCCTCGCTGGCGATCACGCTCTGCGCGGTTCCGTCGGTGACACGGGCGATCTTCACCTTCGAATGCTCGTAGACGATGCCGTCGGTGGGCCTGCTGAAATTCCAGAAGAACTTCCCGGCGCCATCGGCCGTGGCCGAGCCGAAGCTGACCATGTAGTTGTTGCCGCCGTAAGCCACAGTGCCCGACAACTGCACCGTCGGCGCCGGGTCGCTCGGACACAGCAGCATCGGTATCGGCGTCGCGAACAGCTCGGCGAACGCGGGGTTCGGTGTCTGCGTCGCGAAATTGCCGGTGAACGCCGCCTTGGAGAAGTCGAGCCTGGCGGCGATCGTCGACTCTTCCGCATAGGGAAGCAGCCGCGCGTGCAGCGACCAGCCCCCGGTGGCCGTCGGGCCGGCCGTGGCGCTGCCGCGGACGTCGGTGGGCGGAAAATGGCCGCGGGCACTTTCGTAATTCAAGAGAGCCAGTCCGAACTGCTTGAGGTTGTTGGTGCAGCTCATCCGGCGCGCCGACTCACGCGCCGACTGCACCGCCGGCAGGAGCAGGCCGACGAGCGTGCCGACGATCGCGATCACGACGAGGAGTTCGACCAGCGTGAAGCCGGCGTCTCCCGGCCGCCCGGGACGATCGCCCGGGCGCGAACGAAAGGACGAATGCATGATGTGGAATCCCTGGATGGTGCTGCCGCCCCTCGGCCGTGCGTCGGGGTCGACGTGAATGGCATGGCTCCGCCGGCCCGCGACATGCGGCACCGGCAGCGGACATCGACGCGACCTGGCGGCGAGACGGCGTGCGCCGGAGCATCCCGGACCGGCTGACGCCGGCCGCGAACCTTCGGCCGCGCGGCACCGCCACGAAATGGCCCTGCGGAGTCCGCGGGGCGGCGACGCCGATCAGGCCGCTCGGGGTGGCGGCGCGGCGGGGGCGGCCCGCAGGCACTCTCCCGCTTCGTCGGCGGGTGCGGTCGTGTCCAGCACCCGCATCGCCAGGGAAACCTCGGCCCGGGGCGGCGGCAGCGCCGCCCCGGTCGCCAGCCATTCCGCCGCGATGCCGCCGCAGGCGAGCATCGCGCGGAGCACGAGCGATCGCGTGCGCGGCTGCGCTGCGGCGGGAATGTCGGTGCCTGCGGCCGGAGCCGCCGCGACCACCCGATCCTCCTCGCAGCACGCGTCCGGCGCCGCCGGGGAGTCAATGTCGGTCGCGGTCGCACAGCACGTTGCTTTTGCTCGCGCTTCGCTGGTTGAACAGCAGGCCGACTTCAGCTGCACCGCATCCAGCCGCGGCAGACGCATGCGGTTCTCGAGGGCCGAGAGCACCGCGGGCTCGACCCCGCGGGCCTTCGCCCAGGCGAGCGTCTCGGCCGGCGTGTGGCAGCAGCAGCTCGTGAAGCAGCGTTCGGCCGTGTCGCAACCGCAGGCTTTGTCCATGCAGGGAAACGGGCGAGAGCGGTCCTTGGCGGCGATCCGCCGGGCCGCAGCCGCGTCGCGGGCGACCGGTGCGGGCGAGCTGCCCAGCGGCAGCGGCAAACCCGAAGCCACGAATGCGTAGCCGAGAATCGCCAGCCAGGTCGTGATCCGGCGTGCCGGTGCGTCCGGGTGCATGATCTTCAGGATACCCCGGCGACGGGACAAGGAAAGCCGGCCGCTTCCCTCACATCGACCGGAGGAACTCGATGGCGGCCGCGAGTTCCCGCGAACCGCCGCGGTCGTCGACGGTTTCCAGGCCGATCCAGCCTCGCGAGCCCCGCTCCTCGAGCGCACCGAGCACCCCCGCGAAGTCGACCTGCCCGGTGCCGAGAATCACCGCCCGGCCGCGGCCCGCGAACGCGCCGGCCACCGCGTCGGTGGCATGGACGAAGCCGATGTGCCCGGAGAGCTTCTCGACGGCGGCCACCGGATCGTGACCGTGCACGACGAGCGCGCCGGTGACGACGTCGCAGGTGAGCGAGCCGGCGGGCAGCGCCGCCATCACCCGCACGAGGTCGTCCGGACCGGCGCGGCCCGCCTCCGCGCAGAGCGTCGCGCCCACCCGCTCGCCCCAGCCCCCCAGATCGGAGAGCACGTCGACGAGGAGACGCCACCGGGGGTCGGCCGCCGGCGCCGGCTCTCCCGCCGCGGGTTCGGCGGCCGGCGGCGGTATGTCGCCGATGTGGTTGAGCACGACGCCCGCGCCCAGCCCGTGCGCGAGCTCGAGCGCTGCCTTCGTGGCTGCGATCCGCGGCTCCAGCCGCTCCGCTTCGCCATAGCCGCCGCGGGTGCGGAACGCGACGGCCGAGACCACGAGCCCCTCGTCGTCGAGCCACTTGCGGAGCTGCCGCACGCCGCTGTGCGACACCTGGGCTGGATCGAGGCCGGCCCGCGCGTCGAGCTCCACGCCGCGGACCCCGAGCTCCCGGGCCCGGCGCAGGGCGGTTCGCAGGTCGGACGAGAGCGACGTGGCGGCGACGGAGAAGAGGGATCGGTCCATCGGCTGCATGACGCCCGGGGTGCGACGGCCGGCGGCGGGTGGTCGCACCGGACGTGGCGGGATTGTAGTGTGGTGTCGGCCGGTGCCGCAGCGGCGGGCCGACATTTCCCGGGGCCTGCCTGCGGCCTTCCTCGCAGCGAGACCGTCGATGTCCACCAATGCCATACCCACGATCGCGCAGGTGACCGCCGCGCTCGAGGCGATCGCGCCGCTCGCGCTGGCGGCAGAGTGGGACACGGTGGGGCTGTTGGTCGCGGCCCGGCGGCCGGCGATTTGCCGCGTCATGACCTGCCTTTCGCTCACGCCCGAGACGGCGGCCGAGGCGGTCCGCGAGCGGGCCGACCTCGTGGTCACGCACCATCCGCTCCCCTTCCGGCCGGTGCCGCGGATCACGGCCGACACGGCCGCCGGCCACGTGCTCCTCGAGCTGATCGGCGCCGGCATCGGTGTGTGGAGTTCGCACACCGCCTGGGACTCGGCGGCCGGCGGCATCAACGACCAGCTCGCCGCGATCCTCGGCCTCGGACACGTCGCGCCACTGGAGCCGGCGCCGCTGCATCCACTGTCCGGGCTCGGCCGGGTCGGCGCGGCCCCCGCGGGCTGGTCAGTCGAGCGGCTGGCCCGGCATGCCGCCGACCGGCTCACCGCCGGCGGCGTGCAGGTGGCGGGCGAAGCGTCGCGTC
>JBIJCD010000243.1:0-5858 GCA_044344895.1 Pirellulales bacterium
TGGGCATCGTTTGCGGCAGCGGCGGCGACATGGTCGGCATGGCCGCCGCCGCCGGCTGCGACACGTTTTTCACCGGCGAGATCAGGCTCCACCACGCGCTGGAGGCGCGGGCGGCCGGCATGGCCGTGATCGCCGTCGGGCACCACGCCAGCGAGCGGTTCGCCATGGACGTGCTCGCCCGGCGGCTGGCCGAGGCCGTCGCGGGGCTCTCCTGCTGGGCCAGCCACGACGAGACCGACCCGCTCCCCTGGCTCGCCTGAGCCGGCGGAAAACGACGGCGCGAGCGCCTTGGCAGGCAAGCGTTTCCGCGGCCGCTGCCGCCCGCAGATCCGGCAGGGTCGCCCGGGCGACGCGAAAAACATTGCCCGGCGTTTTTCCGGCGCTAGACTTGGGGGAGTGTCTTCCGGGTGCGTCACGCGTCACGAAGGGCGGATTCCATGCCCCGCTTCCTCACCGCCCTGCCCGTCTACAACGAGGCCGCCCATGTGGCGGCGGTGCTCGACGAGGTCCTGCGGCACACCCCCGACGTGCTCGTCGTAGACGACGGTTCGACCGATGGCACGTCGCCGCTGCTCGCCGCCCGGATCGAGCGGCAGGGGGACATCCGCGTGATCCGCCACCCGCGGAACCAGGGCTACGGCGCGGCGCTCGCCACGGCCTTCCGCGAGGCGCTCGCCGGACCGTGGGACGGACTGGTCACGATCGACTGCGACGGCCAGCATCAGCCGAGGCTGATCCCCGACTTCGTCGCGGCGGCGGCCCCGGACGCCCGGCCCCGCGCCGACATCGTCAGCGGGAGCCGCTACCTGCGGAAGTTCCCGGGCGACAGCGATCCGCCGGAGGCACGGCGGCGGATCAACGCCGAGCTGACGGCCGAGATCAACCAGCGTCTCGGACTGCGGATTACCGACGCCTTCTGCGGGTTCAAGGCCTACACGCGGCGGGCGCTGGAGCGGCTGCACGTCACCGAGACCGGCTACGCCATGCCGCTCGAGGCGTGGGTGCAGGCGGCGGCGGCCGGACTGGCGATCGTGGAGCTGCCCGTTCCGCTGGTCTACCTCGATCTGGCGCGGAGTTTCGGGGGATCTCTGGACGATGCGGCGACCCGTCTGGCCTACTATCGCCGCGTGCTCGATCGTGCGGAAGCTGCCGTCGCGGCGGCCGCACCGGGCACCGCGACGTAGTCCATGCACCCATCCGCCGGTCCTCCACCCCCGCGCCGCCGCGTCCACGAGCCGCCGTCGGAATCGGGTGGCCGCCTCCTCGACCCGCCGCTGGAGGCTTCCCGCGAGCGTTCGGTCGCGTCGATCGACGCGCTGGTCGACAACAACCGCCTGCTGCGGGCCGCCTTCGACACCCGGATCGGCGACCTCAAGCTCTGGGAGCTCGTGGCCGCGACCCGCCGCGAGGTGCTCTCCGTCGCCGCGGAATACACGTCGCACTACCGGGATGTCGAACGCCCCACCGACGTGGCCGACTGGATCGCCCGGCCGATCATCATGGGCGGCCACCAGCCGGAGCTCTTTCATCCCGGCGTGTGGCTGAAGAACGCCGCGCTCGACGCCTACGCGCGGCGGGTGGGCGGCACGGCGATCAATCTCGTGGTCGACACCGACCGCTGTGCGACGACGAGCGTGGGCGTACCGGTCGGCACGCCGCGGGAGGCGCACGTCGAGGAGATCGCCTTCGACGCGCCGGCGACGGAGATGGCGTGGGAGGAGCGGGGCGTCGTCGACGCCGACTGCTTCGCCTCGTTCGGAGACCGCGCCTGCCGCTTGCTCGCACCGCTTGAGCCCAATGCGATCCTGCGCCGGTGGTGGCCATTGGTGGTGGAGCGGGCCGGCGAGTCGCACCGGCTGGGCCTGGCGATCGCGCAGGCGCGGCACGCGCTCGAAGGGAGGTTCGGGCTGGAGACGCTCGAACTGCCGGTGAGCGAGCTGGTTCGCCTGCCCACGGTGATGGTCTTCATGGGCTGGTTGCTCGCGCACGCCGCTCCGCTGCACGAGGCCTACAACGCCGCGCTGGCGGAGCACCGCCGGCGGCACGCCGTCCGCGGCCGGGCCCGGCCGATGCCCGATCTCGCGGTGCGGACCGACGGTGAGGCCGCGGGGCCGTGGCTCGAGCTGCCCTGGTGGCTGTGGTCGCGGAACGACACCCGGCGCCGGCGGGTCTTCGCCGACACGTCGACTCCGGGCACCCTCGTGCTCTCCGACATGGAGACGCTCCGGGTGGAGCTGCCGATTTCTCCCGATACGCCGCCGTCCCGTTGGGTGGAGGCGCTGTCACGGATGGAGGAGCACGACCTGCGGCTGCGGCCGCGGGCGATCCTGACCACGCTCGTGGCCCGGATGATCGTGGCCGACGTGTTCGTGCACGGCATCGGCGGCGCGGCCTACGACCTGATCACCGACGACATCGTCCGCCGGCTCACGGGCTGCGACCCACCACGGCACGCGGTGGTGACGGGCACGCTACGGCTGCCGGTCGATCGGCTGTTTCCCGGATTCGCCACGGAGGATCCCGCCGCCGAACTGGCGGCGGTGCAGCGCGGGCTCCGCGATCTCGAGTTTCATCCGGAGCGGCACCTCGGGCCGCGCGACGACCAGCCCGCCGAGGTGCGCGACCTCGTCGACCACAAGCGACGCTGGATCGAAACCCACCCCACGCCGACGCTGGCGAAGCGTCGCTGCCGTGAGATCCGCGCGGCGAACGAGTCACTGGCCGCCCACACGAGGCGACTCGAGGCCGCGCTCACCGACCGCATCGAGCCCCTCACCATGGCAACGCGGGCCCGCAAGGTGCTGCGATCGCGCGAGTATCCCTGGTGTTTTTTCCCGGAAAACGCGTTGAAAACATTCCTGCTACTGGAAATGGGTTGAAATTCACCGTATCTTCACGGGCAACGGATTGGGTTGTGGAGCCCCAGGGAGAGGAGGCACGATGTCGTTTCGTTCCGTGTCCGGTCAGCGTACGGCCCGTCGAAACGGTTCGTTTTCCAGCGTGATGCCGCCCCGCCGCGGGTCGTCCCGGGGATCGTCCCGGGCCGCCGTGCGGCCGGCCACCGCGACGGCCCGCCGGCCGAAGTCGAAGCCGCGGCTGAGGATTCGCGGGGAAACCGCGGAAAACTCGCGTCCCGCCCGGTTCAAATCGGCTGACGGGCGACAGGCCACGGCCACGATACGTCTGGCCAGCGGCACCGAAAAATCGTCTGCGCCCGCCAAAAAAGTGGCCACGAACGGGGCATCGTCGGCGCCAAAGCCGTCCCGCCACGAGGCCGCCGCAGAGCCCGCACGGGGCGATGACCACGCCCGGGAAACCGCCGCCGTCCAGGCGATCAACATTCGGCCGGCCGGCACCGTGGTGAGCCGCCGTCCGCCAACGAAACGGCCTGCGATCCTGCACCTGCCCCAGGAGCCCGCGGGCCGTCTGCCGCCGCCGGCCTGGATGATGGAGGAGTGCCAGGTGGCCGCCGCCCGGGCCGGAGATCAGGCCGAGATTTTGCAGCTGCTGGCCGGACTTCCCTCGCCCCCGACGAAGTCGGAATTTCACGCCGCCGTCGACCATCCCGATCACGATTCTGGCAACCGGCTCGTGGCCCGGCTGGCCGGGCGGATCGTCGGCCACGTCGAGATTGTGCCGCGCAGCGTGCGGATCGGATCGGCCACTGTGCCGGCGGCCGTGATCGACCGCGTCGCCGTGCTCCCCGAGTGCCGCGGCGCCGGCCACGGCCAGCGGCTGGTCAAGGCGGCCGAGGATCGCATGCGGCAGATCGGCGCCGTGGCCGCATTCTCGCGGACGCGGATCGCGCCGTCGTTCCACGAGCTCGGCTGGAGCGTGCTGGGCCGCGACTGCGCCACCCCGGGCCGTCCGACCGGCATCCTCGCCCGGCTGCTCGAGGGCGATCGCCGCGGGGGCGAACCGGTCACGATGCGGCAATGGCGGCACGTGGAGTTGCCCGCGATCCTGCGGATCTACCAGCAGAATGCGTCGCGGTTCATCGGCCCGCTCGACCGCAGCGAGGCCTACTCCCGTTGGCTCGTCAGCCGCGGTGCGTTCGATTCGATCATCGTGGCGCTCATGGGTCAGGACCGCTACGACCTGCACGAGACCACCGCCCGCATCGTGGGCTACTGCGTGCAGTCGGGCAACCGGGTGCTGGAGCTGATGGCCGATCCCGAGTTTCCCGGGCTCGACCGCGAGATCCTGGCGCGGGTGTGCGCCGAGGCGATCGAGAACGACCGGCAGGAGATCGTCTACGAATCGAGCGCGGCCGATCCGCTGCATCAGGCGGTCGCCGGGGGCGAGAGCCTCGTGTCGGCCAACGACCGCATGATCGTCGGTAAGGTCTTCAAGCCGTTGGCAGTGCTGGCAGCCGTGGCGCCGACGGTGGCGGAAAACGTGGCGGCCGCCGGCATCCGCGAGACCGTGGAACTCGGGCTCGACGCACCGGGCTTCCGCGGATCGGTGATCGTCGCGGGCGGCAAGGCAACCGTGCACGCGGGCCGGGTGGGCCGCAGCTACCTCACGCTCTCCGACGACGAGCTCGCCCGGCTGCTCTTGGGACAGTCGGACCCGATGGAGGCCGCGGCGGCCGGACGGCTGCAGGCGTCGACGCAGGTGGCGCAGAAGCTCGCCATGCAGATGTTTCCCCGGATGCCGTTGTGGTGTCCGATGTGGGACGATCTGCCGGCGTGAACGACCGCCGGGCACTTGGTGCCAAAGGTGGCATGACCGCAAGCACGGGCGCCGCCGGGAACGGCAGAAGTCTCGTCGCGTGGGCCGAGGCGGCCCAAAGCTCCTCGAGCGTTCGCCGACCCCTCGCCTCCGTCTCCAGGTTTGCCACGTCGTCGCTACAGCGAAACCAGATGCGCTCTAGATACGGCGGGCGAAGCCAACGACGAGCCGCTCAAAAAGACCAAGCAGACCGCCGAGCAGAGTTTCCAGACAGAGCCTAGATCAGACGCGGCCTGATGCCGCAGTTCATGCCCGGTGGCCGCGGGCGCCGGCGAGCCATTCATCCGCCCAGGTCCGCACGCCGTCGACGCCCTTGCGGTGGCAGAAGTCGCCGAGCGTCTCGCCGGCGTGCCGCTCCGCCTTGTAGCAGGCGAGCACCGCCGTGATCTCGTGGCAGAGATTCTCGAAGGGCACGAGGTCCTTGTACTCGGTGTTGAGCCGGTCGCCGAGCAGCCGGCCGCCGATGAACAGCGTGTACTTGCCGAGCGTCCGGCCCACGATGCCGATGTCGGAGTTGTAGGGGCGGGCACAGGCGTTGGGGCAGCCGGTCATGCGGATCGTGAAGGCGTCGTGGGCGAGGCCGAGCTTCGCGATCTCCGGCTCGAGGCTATCGATGAGGTCAGGCAGCACCCGCTCGCTCTCGGCCACGGCCAGGCCGCAGGTGGGCAGCGCCACGCAGGCCATGCTCCACCGCCGTACCGTCGAGATCTCCTCCGAAGTCTTCACGCCGTGGGCGTGGAGGATCTCCGCGATCTTCGCCCGGTCGGTCACGTGGAGGTCGGTGAAGAGGATGCTCTGGTGCGCCGTGATCCGCACGCCAGGCTGGATCTCCCGCAGGATCTGCCGCAGCGCGGTCTTGAGGCGGAAGCCGTCCCTGTCGAGGATCCGGCCGTTCTCCACATTGAGGCCGTACGAATACTTTCCGTCACCCTGATCGAACCAGCCGATGTGGTCGTCGAACCCGTGCACATCGGCTGGATGGCAGGGAGCGAGACTCCTCCCGAAATACTCCTCCACCTTGGCCCGAAAGGCCTCGAGTCCCATATTGCTGATCGTGTACTTGAGCCGGGCCACCTTCCGATCGGAGCGGTTGCCGAAGTCGCGCTGCACCTTGACGATCGCGG
>JBIJCD010000204.1:0-6722 GCA_044344895.1 Pirellulales bacterium
AGGCCATCCCCGGGACAAGCTGGCCGTAAGGCATGTAGATCCGCAGCCGCCAGCCGGCGGCGGTGACGGCATCCTTCTCCGGATCCCCCATGCCGTGCAGCATCTGCATCTCCACCGCCCGCCGGTCGATTCCGAGATGCTCCGCCACCGCCATGCCGTGGGCGAGCGACCGCAGGTTGTGGCTGCCCAATGCCGGCCGCAGCACCGCCGCATGCTCCATGAGAAACGTGGTGGCCGCCTCGAAACAGGCGTCGGTCTGCCACTTCTGCTGCCAGACCGGCACCGGCCAGCCGGCGGCCAGGGCATGCACCGTTTCGTAATCCCAGTAGGCGCCCTTCACGAGCCGGATCCACACGGGCGTGCCGCGGTCCCGCGCCCAGCCCGCGAGCACCTCGAGGTCGCGGAGCGATTCGCGAAGATAGCACTGCACGACGATGCCGCAGTGCGGCCAGTCGCGGAAATCGTCTTCCATGGCGATCTCCCGGAAGATCGCCAGCGTGAGGTCCTTGGTGGCATGGCTCTCCATGTCGACGTGAACCTGCGCGCCGTTGGCCCGCGCCAGCCGCCACAGCGGCCGCAGCCGCGCGAGCACCCGCTTGGTCGTGCCCCGCGGATCGATGGCGTCGAACTGGCTGTCGAGGGCCGAGAGCTTCAGGGAGACGTTGACCCGCGGCAGCGGCCCGTCGGGCCCGTCATCCACCCGCGGGTCGGCGGACCAGCCGGCCGCCATCGCCGGAAGCTCGCCGAGCAACGTGGCATACGCGGCGGCGTAGGCGTCGGCCTCGGCATCGCTCGTGACCGCCTCGCCGAGCAGGTCGAGCGTGAAGCCGCGGTGGTGCCGCCGCTGCACGAGTGCCGCCTGCGCGGCCTCCTGCGGGTTGGAGCCGGCGATGAACCGGCGGGCCTGCGCCAGCGTGGCGGCGCGAATCGCCCGGGCGGCGAGCGGCGCGAGGAAGCCGCTGCGGGTCGCCTGGAATGCCAGTTTGAGCGGCCGTGGTAGCCGGGCGATCACGTCGTCATCGACGTATTCCCGCACGTGCCTGTCGAGCGCCGCGGGATCGTCGAGCATCGGCATGCAGTCGACCAGCCGGAACAGACGCACCTTGAGGTCGTCGTCCTGGGTGGCCCACTCGGCCGCCTGCTGGACCCACCATTCCGCCGACACCGCCGTCGGCTCGGCCTCAAGCGCGCTCTCGAGGAGGCGGCGTCCGATCTCCTGGACGCGCCGCTCGATCTGCCCGCGGTCGGCGGACGTCAGGCGGCTCGGCAGCACCCCCTCGAACGTGGCTTCCGCTGCAGTGGCCATGGCTCGTTATTCCCGTGCCCAAGTCTATGTACGGGCGGCGTTTGCGGATGGATCGGCCGACTGTCCGGTCCATTTCGCCGCTGCCGCGGGCCGGTTTCTGTTAGACTCAGTCCCATCGCGGCAGGGCATGGTAGCCCGCGCGACCCCACCTTGCCCCGCACGCCAGTGAATTCTTTCGGCAGTACAGGGCATCGCTCCGGTCAGACGCGGGCGATGCCCGGCCTCGGATGGGTCTTCCCGGCCCGCGTGCGGCCCGCCGCAGCCGCCGGTTTCGCATGCCGGTGCGGCGGTCGGCAGGCGTTCCTCCCGGAGACAATGCCCGCTCGATGATTGAATCCCTGATCGTGATCCGCTCGGGTGCCACCGAATACGAGATGCAAGGCCGCATCCGCGGTGCCGTGGACATTCCTCTCTGTCCGGCCGGCGTGGCCGAAGCGCAGCGGGCGGCCGAGCTGCTGGCGGTGAGCGTGCCGCACACGCTCTACACGGCGGACGTCGCCTGTGCCGTCGAAACGGGCAGGATCATCGCCGCGGCGGTGTCGCTGCGGCCACGGATCGCCCGCGGACTCCACAATCTCGGTCAGGGTCTTTGGGAAGGCATGCTCGTCGACGACATCCGCCGTCGTCAGCCGCGGCTGTACAGGCAGTGGCAGGACAACCCCTGGGCCGTCGCTCCCCCGGAGGGCGAACTGCTCGAAGATGCCTGCGAGCGGGTCGAAGCGGCCCTCGAGAAACTGCTCCGCCGCCGCGGCCAGGGCCGCGTCGCCCTGGTCGTTCCAGACCCGCTTGACCGGATCGTCCGCTGGATCGTGGCCGGGGAATCGATGGGCGACCTCTGGAACCGCGACCCCGACCGGGGTGCGGTCGCCGAGCTTCCGCTCGCGGCGCAGTGGGCCAGAAAGCCCCGCGCCGACCGCCGGCTCCACACCGCGATCTGACCGGGAGAATCCGTGGCCCGGAGCGGTCCGGCGGCCGGGAAAAGCGTGCCGCCCGGGCGCCATTCCGGCGCAGCGGAGCGGATCGGCTTCGGGCTACAATGCCTGCGACGTCGGCAGGAATCGGCGTCGACCGCCCCAGCCTCCGCGTGCCCCGGCACGCTTTCACTCGCATGCAACCCCGCCGTTCGTCACGCGCGACACCGGTGGAGGCAGCCGCCGACACGCGGCCTGCCCGCCCGGCAGTCGATCCGGCCGGGGCACCGGCGGAGCGGCCGGCCGGCCTCCGCCAGCCGGCGCCGCGGGCTCTGGCCCCGCGTGGCCCGGCCCCGCGGACAAAACGCGGCGTGCCCGAGGGCCTTTGGCAGAAGTGCGACGGCTGCGGCGCCACGATCTACCGCAAGGAAGCGGAGGAGATGCTCAACGTGTGCCCGCAGTGCGGGTATCACTGGTACGTGTCGGCCCAGCAGCGGATCGCGCAGCTGCTCGACGCCGGCACGTTCGAGGAGTGGGACGCGAGCCTGCGGCCGACGGACCCCCTGGGTTTCCGCGACAAGAAGGCGTATGCCGAGCGGATCGTGGCGGAGCAGAAGCGGACCGGCATGCGCGACGCCGCCATCACCGGCACCGGAATGATCCGGGCCCGCCGCGTGGCCTGCGGGGTGACCGACTCCTCGTTCATCATGGGCTCCATGGGGAGCGTCGTCGGCGAGCGGCTGGCCCGGCTCGTGGAGCGGGCCACCGCCGGCAGGCTGCCCCTCATCATCATCAGTGCTTCGGGCGGCGGCGCCCGCATGCACGAAGGCATCCTGTCGCTCATGCAAATGGCGAAGGTGTCGGCGGCCCTGGCGCGGCATTCCCAGGCCGGCGGCCTGTTCATCTCCGTGCTCACCAACCCGACGATGGGGGGCGTGGCGGCCAGCTTCGCGTCGCTCGGCGATCTGTGCTTCGCGGAGCCGCGGGCACTGATCGGATTCGCCGGCCCCCGGACCATCAAGGCCACCATCCGCGTCGAGCTGCCGAAGGGCTTTCAGACGAGCGAGTTCCTGCTGGAGCACGGCTTCATCGACAGGATCGTTGCCCGCAAGGACCTCAAGAGCGAGATCGCCCGGGCGATCGACTACTGCGGCGGCCCCCTGCCGCACGCGCCCTGACGCGGCTGCCTCAGGCCGGGGCAAGCTCGTTGATCTTTGCCGCCATCACGAAATCGTTGGCCGACAGCCCGCCGATGGCGTGCGTGTAGATCTCGATCCACACCGTGCGGTAGCCCTCGAGGTGGAGATCGGGGTGGTGCTGCTCCCGTTCGGCCAGGGCGGCGACGTTGTTGATCAGCTTGATCGCGTCGCGGAAATTCCGCAGCGTCCAGTCGCGGCGGATCCGGACGCCGTCGTGGGTGAGCCGCCAGCCGGGAAGCACCGCGACTTGCGCCTCGGCCTCGGCGGCCGAGTATTTCGGCACTCCCCCTTCACAGGGCACGCACTTCTGCGCGGAGAGTTCGCCGGGAAGCTTGCAGGATGCCATGACGGCAGTATAGCGGCCGCCGCCTTTCGCACATGGTGCGGTCAATACCGGCCTTCGAAGCCGGCGAAGCCACCCTGGATGATCGTGCTCGATCCCGCGTCGATGCCGGTCAGCGACCCCGGGCCCGCGATCACGGGCGGCCACTGGCCATCCGCCTGGGCGATGTTGCCGACACCCACCACGCGATAGCCCATCGACAGCGTCCAGCGGTCGGTGACGTCCCAGGCCACGCCCGCGTCGACCGATCCGAGCCACGAGAACACGCCCTGCGTCGCGTGCACGTTGACCGGCGCCCCGGAGAGGAAGAGGGCGCGCGTGCCGGAGCCGGAGGCGAGGCCCGTCGTGTTCGTGATGGTGTTGCCGGCGATCATCATCTTCGGCACCGCGGAGAACCGCAGGCGGGGCAGGAATCGCCAGTCGAACTTGGTGCCCACCTGCGCCCCGTAGAGGTTGTTGTTGGTGGCGACGTTGAGGTCGAGCACGCCGGGCGCGGCCCCGCCGGGTACGGTGGTGAGCGACAGCACGTCTTGCAGCTGGAAGAACCGGAACCCCGCCAGCCACATGAAGGTGACGGTGCGGCTGGGCGCCGACGGGTCGGTCGACAGGAACTCGGGCCTCTCCCAGGGTGCGTACACCCAGTTGATCTCGACGTCGTTGACGAGGTCCGATCGGCTGATCGTCTGCTTGCTCGCATCGACGAGATAGTCCTCGGCGGCCGTGCCGCCGACGGTGACGCCCGGTGCCTGGGGGATCGCCCGGATGCCGTCGGCCACGACCTCCGCCGACGACCCGATGCCGTACACGCCCCAGTAGATGCACTCCACCGCGTGGTGCTGACGCTCGCCGAACCACCGACCGACGTGGAGGTCGACGCCTCCCGGCCAGGTCGCCCCGGCGTCGCTGGTGGACAGTTGCACGCCGCCCAACGGCCGCATGGTGGCAGCGCCCGTGGGGAGCGAGCGGGTCATGACCAGACCGCTGGCGCCGGCGAACCAGCGCGGCCAGTCGGGAAGCATGTCGACTGTGGGAATGCCCGCGTAGCCGTTGGCGACGAGCGGATCGGCGATGTACATCGGCGGCGGCTCACCGACCGGTGGCACCTGGCCGACCGGTGGCCCGACCGGCGCGACGACGGCAGGTGAGCCCTCCGGCGACGGCAACGGCTCCTGGCCGACCGCGGTACCGCCCATGGCCCCGATCAACGCGCAGGCCATTGCCGCGACGGCCGGCCAGCGGGCCGCGGCAGGGTGCTCGGGGGCGTGTGTGGGAAACACCATGGACGCAAGCGACGAACGGGGGATCGGTCGGGCAGCTGGCGGCGGAGGGTCTGGGAACCCAGGCCGAGGGTCAAGGTCGTTTTGCGCCCCAGCCGGGCAGCCCGCGCCGCTCGGCGGTAGACTCGTCGGTCTCTTCGCGATGCGGCGGCCGCAAACCTGCGGGCAGCGTGCCGAAGCGGCCCGGCGAGGCGGCGGAGTCTGAGAAAGATGCCCGGTTCACGCAAACGAGGCCGCACGCGGGCGGCGGCGCTGGCCTGGCTCGATCGCCGCATCAACTTCGAGCGGGTCGTGCCGCCGTCGGCCTCGCCCGGCACGTTCGGCCTCGCCCGGGTGCGGCGGCTGCTGGCCGTGGTGGGCGACCCGCAGCTGCGGTTTCCCGTCGTGCACGTGGCCGGCACCAAGGGGAAGGGCTCGACCGTGGCGATGCTCTCCGCCGTCCTGCAGGCCGCCGGTCATCGCGTCGGCCGCTACATGTCGCCTCACGTCGACGCGCTCGAGGAACGGATCTGCGTCGGCGGCCGGCCGATCTCGTCGGCCGACCTCGTGCGGGCGTTCGACGTGGTCATCCCGGCGGTCGATCGCATGGATCGGGCCGCGGACCGCCG
This sequence comes from Pirellulales bacterium, assembly GCA_044344895.1. Taxonomy (GTDB): domain Bacteria; phylum Planctomycetota; class Planctomycetia; order Pirellulales; family UBA1268; genus CAMCQY01. Next base: position 5,645 of record JBIJCD010000204.1, read on the forward strand.
GGGCGGCCGCGGCCCCACCTGGTTCGAGGTGCTGACCGCGGTGGCGCTGGTCCACTTCGCCCGCTCGCGCGTCGAACTGGCGGTGCTCGAGACCGGACTCGGCGGGCGGCTCGACGCCACCAACGTGTCGCAGCCCATCCTGTCGATCATCACGAGCATCAGCCTCGACCACATGCACCTGCTCGGTCCGACCGTGGCGCGGATCGCCGCCGAAAAGGCCGGCATCATCAAACGCGGCTGCCCGGTGATATCCGCCGCGGTCGACCCTGCCGCGCGGCGGGTGATCTCGGCCGCCGCGGCCCGTCGCCGCGCCCCGCTGCTGCAGTTGGGCAGGGATTTCACGGCCGAGTACGTGCTCCCCTCGGCCGCCGCGACCCGCCGCGACCCGCTGGCGCCCGGTGGCGTCAGCGTGCGGCTGGCCGACGGTGCACCGGCGACGGCGCAGCCGCTCCTGCTCGGCATGCCCGGGCAGCACCAGGCGGTGAACGCCGCGCTCGTCGTCATGGCCGCGCGCAGTCTCGAGGCCCGCGGCATCCGCGTCGGTGAGCGGCCGCTGGCCCGCGGCCTGGCGGACGTGTCGCTGCCGGCGCGGATCGAACGCGTCGCCGGCCGGCCGCTGGTGATCGTCGACGCGGCGCACAACGTCGCCTCCATGGAGTCGCTCACCGCGACGCTCGCGGCGTCCGCGCGGTCCCTCCGGCCCCGCGTACTCATCTTCGCCGCCAGCGAGGACAAGCAACTCGAGGAGATGCTGACGGTCGTCCGCGACGCCTTCGACCACGTGATCGTCACCCGCTACGCCACGAACCCGCGCGCCGCCACGGTGCCGCGGCTCCTGGAGGCCTGCCGACGGGCACGGTTGCCCGAGCCCCGCGTCGCCACCGCCCCAGCCGAAGCCCTGCGGCTGGCCCGATCGTTGGCGACCCCCCGCGGCCTGGTCTGCGTGGCCGGCAGTTTCTTCCTCGCCGCAGAGATCCGCGACCTGCTCTAGGCTCTGTCTGAAAACTCTGCTCGGCCGTCTGCTTGGTCTTTGTGAGCGGCTCGTCGTTGGCTTCGCCCGCCGTATCGCCTGGATACG
>JBIJCD010000207.1:0-6677 GCA_044344895.1 Pirellulales bacterium
CGCGGCCATGGCGATCTGCCCGTGCAGCGGCAGCACGCTCGCGGCGGTGGCCCACTCGATGGGCGAAAACCTCATCCACCGGGCTGCGGAAGTGCATCTGAAGGAGCGGCGAAAGCTCGTCGTCGTGCCCCGCGAGACGCCGCTCTCGCTGCCGCAGCTGAAGAACATGCAGGCGATCCACGAAGCGGGGGCGGTCGTGCTGCCGGCGTCTCCGGGCTTCTACCACGGCGCGAGCACCGTCTCCGATCTCGTCGACTTCGTCGTCGCGCGGATCTGCGACCAGCTCGGCGTGGCCAACTCCCTGATTCGGCGCTGGGGGGAGGCGACCTGATGGCATCCGCGACGGCGACGGGCCCGATCACGACAGCCTCCCGGCTGCGGAGCTACCTGGAACTCGTGCGGTTCAGCCACACGATCTTCGCCCTCCCCTTCGCGATCATGGCCGCGCTGATCGCGGCCCGCACGGGCGCGGCCGATGGCAGCGGGCCGACGGGGCTCGTGGGGTGGCTGCGGCCGGCCGCGGGCATCCTGCTGTGCATGGTGACGGCACGGACGGCGGCGATGGCATTCAACAGGCTGGTCGACCGGGCGTTCGACGCGGCCAATCCGCGAACGGCGTCACGGCACCTGCCCCGGGGCGCCCTCGACGCGGCCGAGGTGCTGGCGCTGGTGGTGGCGAGTGCCGCCGGATTCGTCGCCTCCACCCTGCTCTTCCTCCCGAACTGGCTGCCCGTGGTGCTCTCGCTGCCGGTGCTCGCCTGGCTCCTGGGCTACAGCTACGCGAAGCGATTCACGATGCTGGCGCACGCGTGGCTGGGAGCGGCGCTCGGCCTGGCGCCCGTCGCGGCCTGGATCGCGCTCCGCGGCCAGTCGCTGCTCGCCGACCCGGCCGACATCCTGCCGGCGGCGATCCTCGGCCTCGCGGTGACGTTCTGGGTGGCCGGCTTCGACACGATCTACGCCTGCCAGGACGCGGCGTTCGACGCGGCGCACGGCCTGCAGAGCCTCCCGGCCCGGCTCGGCGTGCCGCGGGCGCTTCGCCTGGCCGGCGTGCTCCATGGCATAACGATGCTGCTCCTGGCCCTGCTGCCGCTGGCGGTGCCGGAGCTGGGGTCGATCTACTGGTGCGGCTACGCGGCGATCTGGGCGCTGCTCGTGTGGGAGCACGCGATTGTGCGGCCTGACGACCTGTCACGGGTGAACGACGCCTTCTTCACCGCGAACGCGGCGATCGGCGTGACCCTGCTGGCCGTGATCGCGGCGGACCTCTGGTGGTGAGGCCACAGTCCGGCCAGGCCCGTGGCCTCGATCCATCCTGCCAAAATGCCGGTTTACCGCTTCTTTCAGCGCTCCCTGGGGCGTCTGTTGCAGGTCGGCCGGCGGTGCGGTTTAGTCTCCAGCGGGCGCCGTCCCCACAGTCTTCGATCCACGGGAAGCCATCATGATTCGCGCCGTCGCCCCCTCGCTCGATCCGATCCGTGAGAAAGTCGAGGCCGGCGTGCGGCTCGACGCGGCCGAGTGCGAGCTGCTCTGGGACGAGCGGCTCGATCTGCACGAACTTGGCGAGCTGGCGAACCTCGTCCGCGAGCGGAAGAACGGTAACGTCGGCTGGTACAACATCAACACCCACCTCAACCCGACGAACGTATGCGTCTACCGCTGCACGTTCTGCGCGTTCCGGGCCGACCTTCGTGAGGCCCGCGGCTACGTCATGGGCGACGAGCAGATCCTCACCCGCGGCAGGGAAGCCGTGGATGCGGGCTCGACGGAGATGCATATCGTCGGCGGGCTGCACCATCAAAAGGACTACGACTGGTATCTCAATATCATCCGGCTCCTGCACGACCACTACCCGTCGCTGCACCTCAAGGCCTGGACGCCGGTGGAGATCAACTGGTTCTGCCACCTCACGAAGCGGTCGGTCCGCGACATCCTCGTGGAGCTCAAGGACGCCGGCCTCGGAAGCCTTCCCGGCGGCGGCGCGGAGATTTTCCATCCTGAAGTGCGAGACAAGATCTGCGAGCACAAGGCCGACGCCCGCGAGTGGTTCGAGATTCACCGCGTGGCCCACTCGCTCGGCCTGCGGAGCAACGCCACGATGCTCTACGGCCACATCGAGAACGCCTTCCACCGCACCGACCACCTGCTACGGCTGCGGCAGCTGCAGGACGAGACGGGCGGCTTCCAGACGTTCATCCCGCTGGCCTTCCATCCCGACAACACGCGGTTGAGCGGCATCGCCAAGCCCTCGACGGCGATGAGCCTCCGTACGATGGCGGTGTCGCGGCTGGTGCTCGACAACTTCGACCACGTGAAGGCCTACTGGATCATGCTGGGGATCGGCACGGCCCAGGCGGCGCTCGCCTACGGCGCCGACGACCTGGACGGCACGGTTCGCCACGAGCTCATCTATCACGACGCCGGCGCCACCACGCCGGAGGTGCTCTCCGTCGAGCACATCCAGCGGCTGATCCGCGAGGCGGGTCGCGATCCCGTGGAGCGAGACACGCTCTACCACCGCGTCGTCCGCGACGGCGCGACCTGGCGCGCCGCGGAGACCTCAGCTTCTTCCAGAGGCTGAGGAGCCGGACGGAGGCACGCGCAGGAGCCGGTGAATTTTGCGACTCACGAGCGGCGGACAATAGTCCCGGAGTCTCCCGTAGCAAAATCCGCCGGCGACGAGCATGCCGCAGCCGGCGAACCAATGCGGCTCGCTGGTTCGCCCTTCCTAGAAAACGGCTGCCTCGGCGGCATCAGGCGTTCTGAATCGCCATGCAGACCGTGTCGGCCATGGTGCGGGCGGCCTGCACGCAGTTCTGGTTGGCTGTGAAGGCGTTGATCACCGTCGCCGCGCCCCCCTCGCAGTCCATCGATACCACCGTCACCATCACGCCGGCCCCATAGTGGTTGCCGCCGAGCGTGACCTTGCCGGGCTGCACCGGGTCGTAGACCTCGAAGCCGTTGTTGACGAGGACCTGCTGGGCGATCTGCAGTGCGACCAGCGGCATGAGGTAGTTCTTGATGCCGTACGCGAAGCTGAACATGGGCGTCTCCGTGGGACCGAGGGCCGACCACCCGCGGAATCTAGCACGAGCGGCCGACGCGGTCAGCCCACCTGGCCGAGGCCGAGGTCGAGATGCCGTCCCCAGCGGCGGCGGATGAGGCGGCGGAGCCGCTCGTGCCGCGGGTCGGCCAGCAGCGGGTCGCGGCCAAAGAGATCGAGGGCGTCGCGGCGGGCCTCGGCGACCACCGAGGCGTCGCGGATCAGGTCGGCCAGGTACATCGGCGGGGCGCCGCTCTGCCGCTCGCCGACCAGCTCGCCGGGGCCGCGCAGGAGCAGATCCTGCTCGGCCAGGGCGAAGCCGTCGGTCGTCGCCACGAAGGCATCGATCCGCGGGATGCTGGCGTCGGCCGAGGTGGTCGCCGCGGCGCAGATGCCCTGCGTGGCGCCGCGAGCCACGCGCCCGCGGAGCTGGTGCAGCTGCGCGAGGCCGAACGACTCGGCGTCGAGGATCGTCATCAGCGTGGCCTCGGGCACGTCGATGCCCACCTCGATCACGCTCGTGGCGACGAGCACGTCGAGCCCGCCGGACCGGAAGGTCTCCATGATGGCGGACTTGTCCTTGGGCTTCATCCGGCCGTGCACGAGCCCGAGCCGAAACGCCTCGAGCGGCCCGTTGGCCAGCTGCTCGAACGTGCCGGTGATGCTGGCCAGGCCCCGCTTGGTCTCCTCGACGGCGGGCACCACGACGTAGCCCCGCCGGCCCTCGGCCAGCTTCTGGCGGAAGAACTCCCACCAGCGGTCGATCTGGTCCGGCGTGACGCGGTACGTCCGCACCGGCTGGCGGCCGGGGGGAGGCTCGTCGAGCACCGACACGTCGAGGTCGCCGTAGATGGCGTGGGCGATGGTCCGGGGAATCGGCGTGGCGGTCATGACGAGCACGTGCGGATCGATGCCGCCCCGCTGCAGCGTGGCCCGCTGCAGCACGCCGAAGCGGTGCTGCTCGTCGATCACGACGAGGCCGAGGTTGCGGAATTTGTCGGCCTCGCCGCAGACGAGCGCCTGGGTGCCCACGACGATGCCGGCCGCGCCCGACTGGATGCGTTCCATGATCCGCCTGCGTTCGCGGGCGGGCTGGCCGCCCACGAGCAGCTCAACCCCGACGTCACTGCCGACCAGCAGCTTCTGGAGCGTGGCCAGATGCTGCCTGGCCAGGAGCTCGGTGGGCGCCATGATCGCGGCTTGGTAGCGGAGCGGCCGGGTGGCCGGCGCCGGCAGATCCTGCGTCGGTGCGGGGGTGGCCTGCGTTGCAGCCGGATCGGGGCCGGTCGCGATCCGGGCCGCGTCTTGGCCCTTCACGGGCGTGGCCGCGGCCGCGAGCATGGCGTAGATGGCGATGGCCGTCTTGCCGCTGCCCACGTCGCCTTGGAGCAGCCGGTTCATCGGCCGGGGGCAGCGGATGTCGGCGGCGATCTCGCTGCAGACCCGCCGCTGCGCGGCCGTGAAGGGAAATGGGAACCGAGCCCGGATCCGGCCGTCGAGCCGGGCGTCGACGTCGATCGAGGGGGCGGCATGGGCCCGGTGCTGCCGCTCGCGGTGCATCTGCAACGCCAGCTGCAGCAGGAAGAGCTCCTCGTAGACGAACCGATGCCGGGCGGCGTCGATCATGCCGCGGCTGCTGGGCAGGTGGATCTCGCGGAGCGCCGTGCCGATCGGCAGCAGCGACTTGGACGCCAGGACTTCCGGCGGAAATGCCTCGGCCACGAGGTCGGCGGCATGGTCGACCGCGGCCTGCGCGGCCGCACGGACGACCGCCTGCGGCAGGCCCTCGCAGAGCGGGTAGATGGCGAGCCAGTCGGAGGCGTGGGCCTGCTCGCCGTCGACCATCCACCGCACCTCCGGATGGCTGAACTCCCAGATCGAGCCGCTCCGCCGCGGCACCCCGGCGACGACGACCCGCATGCCGGCGGCGAACCGCTTGTTCATGAACGGCATGTTGAACCACACCGCCCGAACGTTGCCATCGCCGCAGGCGATGAGCACGGAGAGCAGCGGCCGGCCTGCCGCCGTCGTGCGGGTGCCCACGTCGCCGACGACGCCGGCGATCGACGCGTGCTCACCGTCGCGGAAGTCGGCGATCCGGTGGACGCCGCTGAAATCGCGGTAGTCGCGCGGAAAGTGCAGCAGCGCGTCGGCCGCGGTGTTCAGTCCCAGCCGGGCGAGCTTTTCGGCCCGCGCCGTGCCCACGCCCGGGAGCCGCTCCAGCGGCGTGGCGAGGCTCCTCTCGCCGGCAGCCGCCGCGGCGGGAACGTCTGCTTCGGGTGCGGCTGGCGGCGAGTCTTCCATGCCGGCAGTCTAGCGCGCGTCGCGGCGGGGCTGGTGGCCGCCGCCCGGGGGTGGCACGGCCCCGCTCCGCTGCAGCTCCCTATAGGCCTCCACGGCCATCCGGTCGCACTGCTCGTTTTCGGCGTGGCCCGAGTGTCCGGCGATGTGCGTGAACCGGATCGTGTGGGTGCAGGCCAGCCGGTCGAGCTCCCGCCACAAGTCCTCGTTCTTGACCGGCACGAGCCTCCCCTTCTCCTTCCGCCGCCAGCCCTGCTGCTTCCACTTTGGCAGCCATTCGGAGAGTCCGGTGCCCACGTACACGCTGTCGGTGACCAATTCCACTACGGTCGGTCGTTTCAGCTGCAGGAGGCCCTGCACCGCCGCCGTGAGCTCCATCCGGTTGTTCGTCGACATCGGCTCGGCGCCGGAGTCGCTCGTTTCGCGGCCGCTCTCGGGGTGGCGGAGGATGTAGGCCCAGCCCCCCGGCCCGGGGTTGCCGCTGCACGCGCCGTCGGTGAAGAGGATCACCTCCCCCGCATCACGTTCCTTCGCCATCGGCCGATCCTCCGGTGCGCCGTCATCAGTCCGTCCGCGCTAGCCCGCATCCCGCGCGAATCCCGCTGCGGCCAGCGTCGGCTGCGGCTCGGCGGCGGGCGGTACGACCGTCGGCCCCTGTCCCCGCGCCGACAGCCGCGTCGGCAGCCGGACGGTGAACTTGCTGCCCCGGCCCAACTGGCTCTCCACGCCCACGTCGCCGCCGAGTAGCCGGCAGAGCTCGCGGATGATCGAGAGCCCCAGGCCTGTGCCGGAAAACTCGCGGGTCATCGCGTCGTCACCCGACTGGAACACCCGCCCCTGCCGGAATTTTTCGAAGATCGCCTGCTGCTCCTCCTCGGCGATGCCTACGCCAGTGTCGATCACCTCGAGCGTGAAGTCGGTGTCGTCGGCCGGCTGGGCCCGCACCGACACCCGACCGCCCTCGGGCGTGAACTTGACCGCGTTGGAGAGGAGATTCGCCAGGATCTGCTGCACCTTGGCGGGATCCTGCTCGACCGCCTCCAGGCCCGGCGCGATCTCGAAAGACAGGTCGATCCGCTTCCGCTCGGCCAGCGGCCGGATGATGTCGCACTGGGCCGACACGATCGATTCGAGCCGGAATACCGCCGGCCGCACCTCCATCTTGCCCGCCTCGATCTTGGCCAGGTCGAGGATGTCGTTGATCATCTCCAGCAGCATGCGGCCCGACGAGCGGATGTTCTGCACATACCGCTTCTGCCGGGCGTCGAGCGACTCGATGGAGTCGAGTACGTCGGAGAACCCGATGATGCTGTTGAGCGGCGTGCGCAGCTCG
>JBIJCD010000238.1:0-5936 GCA_044344895.1 Pirellulales bacterium
CCTGCGGCGGGAAGCCCTGGGGCGGCACGGCGACGTCATGGAGCGGGCGATCTACAACGCACTCTTCGCGGCGCAGTCGCCCGACGGCCGGCGGATCCGCTACTACACGCCGTTCGACGGACCGCGGTCCTACTACGGCGTCGATACCTACTGCTGCCCGAACAACTTCCGCCGCATCGTGGCGGAGCTGCCCGGGTTCATCTACTACCGGGCCGCGGACGGAATCGCCGTCAACCTGTACGCCGAGTCACGGTCGACCGTCGACGTGGACGGCATCGCGGTGACGATCCGCCAGGAGACCGACTATCCCGCGTCGGGCACGGTGACCGTCACGGTCGATCCGGCGCGACCGGCTGACTTCTCGCTCCGACTGCGGATCCCGCGGTGGTGCTCCACGGCGACGGTCCGGATCAACGACGGCCCGGTCGTCGCGGCGGCGTGCGGCGAAGACGGCTTTCACGACGTGGCCCGCCGCTGGCAGCAGGGTGACAGGGTGGCGGTCGACCTGCCGATGCGGTGGCGGTTCGTGAAGGGAAGGGTCGCCCAGGCCGGGAGGGTGGCGGTGGTCCGCGGCCCGCGGGTGTTTTGCCTGGCACGCGCAGGAGTCGCTCTCGCCGCGGCTGATGCAGGCGGTCCCCCGGCCGCTGATCCGGCCGGAGCGGATGGCATCGATCTGCGGCTGATCACGATCAAGCCGGAGTCGATCGAGGGGCCGTTTCCATCGACTGGCTCCGCGCCCGCCGACGGCCGGGCCGCGACCTGCCGGCTGGAGGCCTGGGGGCCCGGAAAGTGGTATCCGTTCGCCGCGCCGGACCTGCGGCTCACGCTCACCGAGTTTCCCGATCCCGCCGGCGAGGCCACGTTTTTCAACGTCGCCAACCCCTCGGGGGCCGACTGGGTGGACGACGAGTGCCTCGAGCCGGCGGAGCGCCGCTGAGTCGCCCAAACGAGGCCACCAGCCTGTCTCGCCACAAGTGTCGTTCAGCAAGCAGCTTGTGGCTTTTGCTCAAAATCCTTCGCACCGCCTTGCGTAGTATTGGAATCGAGGAGGCTGCCGCTGATGTTCGGTCGCGTTGCGAAGAAGCCTGTCTGGATCCTGGTGGCGTGGGTGGCGCTGGCTGTCCAGGCCGCACCGTCGGCGTGGTGCCGCGGTTGCGAACTGCCCTGCTGTGCGGTTGCCGTCCACGAGAGCGTCGGCGGATTGCCGCATGTCGGCGGTGAGCCGGCCGGCGGCTGCCCGCTCTGCTCGTCCACGCCCACCGCCGCCGACTCCTGTCCGGTCGACGCCACCGACCAACCCTGTCACTGCCAGCTCGACGCTCGGCAGGACCAGCCGATCTCGCCGCCCAGGGGCATATCCTCGGCGGCTGAGTTGTCGGCACAGACCGCTCTGTCGGCGGCCGTCGTCCGGGACGTGCCGCAGGCGGTCGGCATCAGCCGGGAGTATCTGGCGGCGTCGCTCGCCGTGCCGATCCGCCCGCTGCGGATCCTGTTTGGGGTCTGGCGGAACTGACTCCACCACCGCGCTGATCCTTGCCACCGCGGCCGCGCAGGTCGTGGATGACGGGTCGCGCTCCGTGGCCTCCCCACGTTCACGCGTCGTGACGTGGCGTGATCGATTCAGTTTCCAGAACCTCTCGATGAACGGAGTTTTCTCATGAACAGTCTGATTCTCTGGGCGGCCCTGGGCCTCGTGCCCTTCGTGCCCGCCACCGATGCCGGACAGAACGCCGGCTGCCCGAAGTGCGATTGCTGCCGCTGCTGCGAGACGGGGAGCTGCGAGTGCACGAGGTGCACCTGCGGCTGCTGCGTCGACGAGTGCCCGACCGCCGGCGCGAAGGCCGAGCGGAAGGGATGCTGCGGCTCCGGATGCTGCGGAATCTAGCGGCTGACGGACGATCCGTGTGACCGTGCGCGGTGGCGGGAGACCCGCGTCTCCCGCCACCCTTTTTTTGCGCCGGATCGCGTCGCGGGCGGCAGCGGGGACGCCACCACCGCGGATTCGCGGTAGTCTGAACCACCCCCCCGGAGAGTCGAGAAACCATGGCGACCGATCCCATCTGCGGCATGACCGTCGACGAAAAAACCGCCGCGTCCGCGGTCCGTGACGGCGTGACCGCCTATTTCGGCTCCTGTTGCGGCTCGCATCACCCGGCCGGCGCCACGAGGACGCCCGCTCCGGCACGGGCGGATGCCGTCTACACCTGCCCCATGCATCTGGAGATCGAGCAGATCGGCCCCGGCGCCTGCCCGAAGTGCGGCATGGACCTGGAGCCGAAGACGCTGCAGGCCGGCGGCGGCGAGGATGATCCCGAGCTGCGGGGGATGACGCGACGGTTCTGGATCGCCGCCGCGCTGACGCTGCCGGTCTTCCTGCTGTCGATGCTGCCGATGGTCGGCGTGCCAGTCGATCGCTGGCTGGGTCAGGAAGCCAGCCGCTGGGTGCAGCTCGTGCTCGCCACCCCCGTGGTGCTCTGGGCGGGCTGGCCGTTCTTCGCACGCGGATTCCGCTCGTTCGTGACCGGCCACCTCAACATGTTCACGCTGATCGCCATCGGCACGACGGCCGCCTACGTCACGAGCGTCGTAGCCGTCCTCTTCCCGTCCGTCATTCCGCATGCCTTCCGGCACGACGGCGGCGTCCCCGTCTATTTCGAGGCGGCGGCCGTGATCATCACGCTGGTGCTGCTCGGGCAGCTGCTCGAGCTACGGGCCCGACACCGTACGGGCGCCGCCATCCGCGAGCTCCTCTCGCTCGCCCCGCCGCTGGCCCGCGTGGTCCGTGACGGTGCGGAGCGGGAGGTGCCGCTCGACGAGGTCCGGGTGGGCGACGTCCTGCGGGTGCGGCCGGGGGAGAAGGTCCCGGTGGACGGGCTGCTGAAGGAGGGGCAAAGCTCGGTGGAGGAGTCGATGATCACCGGCGAGCCGATGCCCGTGGAAAAGCGGGTCGGCGATGCCGTGATCGGCGGCACGCTCAACCAGACGGGCGGTTTCCTGATGGTGGCCGACAAGGTCGGCCAAGACACCATGCTCTCACGGATCATCGGCATGGTGGCCGACGCGCAGCGGAGCCGGGCCCCGATCCAAAAGGTGGCCGACGCGGTGGCGGGCTACTTCGTGCCGGTCGTGCTGGCGATCGCGGCCCTCACATTCCTCGTCTGGGCGGTCGCCGCGCCGGAGCAGCCGCCGCTGGCCTGGGCGCTCGTCAATGCGATCGCCGTATTGATCATCGCTTGCCCCTGTGCGCTCGGCCTTGCCACACCGATGTCGATCATGGTCGGCATCGGCCGCGGGGCCCGAGAGGGCGTGCTCGTCAGGAACGCGGAGGTGCTCGAGCGGCTCGAGAAGGTCGACACCCTCGTGGTCGATAAGACGGGAACGCTGACCGCCGGCCGGCCGGCGGTCAGCGAGTGCGTTCCCGCGGGCGGGTTGACGGAGGCGGAGCTGGTGCGCTTGGCCGCTGGCGTCGAGCAGAACAGCGAGCATCCGCTGGCCCGCGCGGTGGTGGCGGCCGCCCGCCAACAGGGCCTGCCCCTGCCGCTCGCGATCCGCTTCGCGTCGGTCACGGGCGGCGGTGCCCGGGGCGAGGTGGACGGGAGGGAGGTGCTCGTCGGCAGCCGGTCCTGGCTGGCGGATCAGGGAGTCGCCGATCTCGCCGCGGTCGACGACCGGGCGGCCGCGCTCGAGCGGCAGGGCCGCACGGTGATGCACGTCGCGGTGGACCGGCGGCTGGCGGGCATCATCGCCGTCTCGGACCCGATCAAGGATTCGGCCGCCGAAGCGATCGGCCGGCTGCACGGCATGGGGCTTCGGGTGCTCATGCTCACCGGCGACAGCGAGCGAACGGCCCGCACAGTGGCCGAGCAGCTCGGCATCGATGAGTTTCGGGCCGGCGTGAAGCCCGAGGGCAAGCACGCGCTGATCAGATCGCTCCAGGCCGAGGGCCGCACCGTGGCGATGGCCGGCGACGGCATCAACGACGCGCCCGCCCTGGCGGAGGCCGACGTCGGCATCGCCATGGGCACCGGCACCGACGCGGCGATCGAGTCGGCCGGCGTCACCCTCGTGAAGGGCGACCTGCGGGGCATCGTCAAGGCGATCGAGCTGAGCCGCGGCACGATGCGGAACATCCGGCAAAACCTCTTCTTCGCGCTGGCCTACAACGCGATCTGCGTGCCGCTCGCGGCGGGCGTACTCTATCCCCTGTCGAGCCACCTGTTGCTCAACCCGATGGTCGCCGCCGCGGCCATGAGCCTGAGTTCCGTGTCGGTCGTCGCCAACGCGCTGCGGCTGCGATCGCTCAAGCTGGGGGCGTAGACTTCGCCTCTGCCCAGATTGCCGCGCCACCCAGGCCCTGCAGGTGTTGCCAGGACGGGGATCGGGGACGGGACGCTGAGCTTGCGTCCGTTTCCGCCGTTTCCTAATTCTCCGCCCCATGCAGGCGGCCACGCCGCCCACCGCGGTCCTCCCGCCACACGTGGCGGCTGTTCGGAGACGGCACATGACGCGCGTTCCGGCGTTCTTCGACCATCTGCTCGCCCTGCCGATGCCCTGCGTGATCGCGATCCTGCTGGCCTACTGGGGCCTGCTGGCCGTGCTCGTGCACCGGGCGCTCGTGCCCTGGATCGCGGGCCGCAACGGCCACAAGCTGGGCAAGCTGGAGGCGGAGGTGCCGGCCCAGATCGGCCTGGCCTTCGGCCTCCTGATCTCGTTCATCGCGATTCCCGTCTGGGACCAGCACAGCCGTGCCGAAGAGGCGGCACGCACCGAGGCGGCGATGTATCGCGAGATGCTGCAGGCTGCCGCCGACTGCGACGACGCGGATCGGGCCGCCGTTACCGGGGCCCTGCGGGCATGCGTGCGATTCATCGCCTTGGAGGAGTGGCCGCAGATGGGCCGGCTCGAGTCACCCCGCGTGGCGGCGGCACCGCTGCGCGACCTGCGGTCCGCGATCCACGGATTGCCCGACGGGAGCTGCCGCACCGAACTGAAGGATCTGTTGCGGCAGGCAACCGAGGCCCGGGAGACCCGGCTGCGGATCGCCGCCACCCGTCCGCCCCCGACCCGCTGGACGATCGTCGGCGTGCTCGGCGTGCTCACGCTGTTGGGCGTGGGACTGATCCATGCCGATTGCTACCGGGCCCGCCGCGTCGCGCTCTCCATGGTCGCGATCGGCATCGCCTGCTGCTTCGTGATCCTCTTCGCCTACACCCGGCCGTATCTCGGCCAGTTCGCGGTGAAACCGGTCGACCTCATCGTGCTCTGCGACGATATGTCGACCGAACGCGTCACGCTCGCGACGCGGCCGAAAGCGGCCGCGATGGCCCGCTGACGGCCGGACCGAGCCTGCAAGCGCCGGCCGTGCGGCTCGTCGATCAGCCGTCCAGACCGGCATGGCTCCAGGGCCCGGCGGCTTGTATCGTCGCTGACGTTCGATCTGATCGCCTCCCTCCCCTGAACCCGAGGATTCCACGATGGCATGCTCTTTCGTCCGCCGGTCGCTGACACGTCTTGCCGTCGCGGCATGCCTCTGCGCCGTTGTCGGTGCCTCGTGGAACTCGTGGGCGGCCGACGTCGCGTCGCCCACCCGGCAACCGGTGGCGAGCCCGGCCGACGCGATCACTGGCGACTGGCGGCCGTCCGACATGCCCGATGTGGACGTGCGGATCTTCCCCGCGAACGGAAAGTACGTCGGCGGCATTGTGAAGGCCGCGAACCCGGCGCTTGTGAACACGGAGATGCTCCGGGAGATCGAGTACGTGCCCGCCAGCCAAAGCTGGAAGGGAGAGGTGTTCGCCCTCAAACGCGGCATGTTCGTGCCGATGACGATCCGGATGACCAGCGGCGGCTTCGAGATGGTGGCCGGGGCCGGCATCCTCTCGAAGACGATCGAATGGGTACGGATCGGTGGCACCGCGTCGAATGGTCCGCAACCG
>JBIJCD010000158.1:0-7609 GCA_044344895.1 Pirellulales bacterium
AAGTCGGCGATCGGCACCACGTCGTTGACGATCAAGTTGGTCTCCTCGCTGCCGGCCCGGCGGTCGATCGATCCCGCGACCACGACCACGGCGTCGGGCTGCAGCCACTCCCCGAGCCGGGCATAGTCCTCCGGCCAGCAGATCGTCCGCACGAGCCCGTCCATGTCCTCGAGGTCGAACATCCCGTAGCGGGTGTGCGTGGATCCGGGCCGCGGCTGCTTTACGTTGGAGAGCTTGAGCGCTCCGACGAGGCCGCCGATCACGACGTCGTTCTTCGGCTGGGCGGCGGCGAGGTCGCCCGTGCCGTGCGTGCAGACTGCCGCGAGCACGCCGCTGAATTCCGCCAGCGGATGGCTGTGCACGTAGTAGCCCAGCACTTCCTTCTCTGCGGACCGCATTTCGAGATCGGTGAGCGGCGGGACGTCAGGCAGGGCCGCCGGTGGCGGGGCCGCGGCCTGCGGGGCGTCGTCGAGCGCGTCGAAGAGGTTTTTCTGGCCGCTCTTGCGGTCGGCCAGCCGTGAGGCACCGGCCGCAACCGCCCGCTCGATGCCGGCCAGGATGGCACCGCGGTGGCCGCCGAGCGAGTCGAGCGCGCCCGCCTTGGCCAGGCTTTCGACGGCCGTCTTGTTGACCACCGACGAATCGAGCCGGCCGCAGAAGTCGTAGAGATCCCGGAACGGGCCGCCCCGCTCCCGCTCGGCTCGGATCGCCTCCGCGGCCTGCCCGCCGCAGCCCTTGATGGCGGCCAGGCCGAAGAGGATGCGGCCGTCGGCAACCGTGAAGTCCGCGCCCGAGGCGTTGACGTCGGGCGGCAGCACGTCGATGCCCATCCGCCGGCAGTCCTCGATGTGCTCGACGAGGGCGTCCTTCTTCTTGAAGTTGCGGCCGGTGATGTCGCCCGAGAGCAACGCGGCCATGAATTCGGTCGAGTAATGGGTCTTCAGGTAGGCCGTCTGCCAAGCGAGCAGCGCGTAGGCCGTGGAGTGGCTCTTGTTGAAGCCGTAGCCGGCGAACTTCTCGATCAGGCCGAAGACCTCCTCGGCCTGCTGCTTCGTGAGCCCTTTGGCCTGCGATCCAGCCACGAACTTCTCGCGGAACGCGGCGATCGTCTCGTGCTTCTTCTTGCTGATCGCCTTGATGCAGGTGTAGGCACTGGAGAGCTCGATGCCCCCGAGTCGCTCGAGAATCCGCATCACCTGCTCCTGGTAGACCATCACGCCGTTGGTCTCCTCGAGCACGTCCTTCATGACGGGATGGAGGTATTCGGCCCGCTTCCGCCGGTGCTTGACCGCGACGTAGTCGTCGACCATGCCGCCCTCGAGCGGACCGGGGCGGTAGAGAGCGTTGACGGCCACGATGTCGAGGAAGTGATCGGGACGCATCCGCTGGAGCAGGTCGCGGATGCCGCCGCTCTCCAACTGGAAGATGCCCTTGGTCTCGCCGCGGCAGAGCAGGTCGAACGTGGGCTGGTCGTCGAGCGGGAAGGCAAGCGGGTCGGGCTTCGTGCCGCGGGTCGCGGCGATGATCTCGAGCGTCTTGGCCACGACCGTCAGATACCGCAGGCCGAGGAAGTCCATCTTCATCAGGCCGGCCCGCTCGACGTCGCCCATGGCCCACTGCGTGATCACCTCCTCCTTGCCCGTCACCCGCTGCAGCGGCACGTATTCGACGAGCGGCCGGTCGGCGATCACCACGGCGGCCGCGTGCGTGCCGACGTTGCGGGCGAGCCCCTCGATCCGGCGGGCGAGATCGACGAGCTCGCGCACCTCGGCGTCGGCGTCGCAGGCGGCTGCGAGCTGCGAGCCCGGTGCCGCCGCCTCCTCGAGCGAGATATTGAGCTGGTCGGGGACGAGCGCCACGATCTGGTCGACTCGTGGGATCGGCATCCCCAGGGCACGGCCCACGTCACGGATGGCCGCCCGGGCGGCGAGCGTGCCGAACGTGCCGATCTGGGCGACGTTGTCAGCGCCATATTTCTTCTTGACGTAATCGATGACCTCGCCGCGCCGCTCCTTGCAGAAATCGATATCGATATCGGGCGCCTCCCGGCGGTTGACGTCGAGGAACCGCTCGAAGAGCAGGTCGTACTCCAGTGGGCAGACGTGCGAGAGGTAGAGCGAGTAGGCGACGAGGGCGCCGACGCCCGAGCCTCTCGCGGCGGCGGGGATGTCCTGCTCCCGGGCGTGTCGTACGAAGTCCCAGACGATGAGGAAGTAGCTGGCGAACCCGAGCGTGTCGATCACACCGAGCTCCCGCTCGAGCCGTTCGAGCACCTGCGGGTGCAGCTCGCCCTCGTGGCCGGCAGCCGGTGGCTCGGTCCAGCGCTTTGGCACGTCGCGGTAGCGATCGCGCAGCCCCTCGATGCACAGCCGCCGCAATTCCTGCGAGGCGGTGCTCCCCGTCGGCACGTCGAAGCCGGGAAAGTGCCGCTTGCCGAGGTCGAGCTCGATCGACACGGCGTCGGCGATCTGCTGGCTGCGGTTCACTGCGGCGGCCACGAAGTCGCGATCGAGGCCGGCGAAGGCCGCGTGCATCTCGGCGGGGCTCTTCAAATAGAACTCGCTGGAATCCATCCGCATGCGCGAGGCGTCGCTGCGAAACCGGCCGGTGTTGACGCACAAGAGAATGTCCTGGGCTTCCGCGTCCTCGCGGTTGACGTAGTGGCAGTCGCAGGTCGCCACCGGCGGGATGCCGAGCTCCCGGGAGATCTCGAGGGCCGCCTCGGTCACCTGCCGCTGCACGTCGAGGCCATTGTCCTGGATCTCGATGAAGTAGCGGTCGCCGAACCGCTTCTGAAACCAGCCTGCGACCTCGCGGGCCTGTGCGAGCGATTCACGCTGCTCGCGAGAGCTACCGATGAGGGCGCGGCTGAACTCGCTCGACAGGCAGCCGGAGAGACAGATGATGCCCTCGCCGTATTGCTCGAGCAGGTCGCGGTCGATCCGTGGCTTGAAATAGAAGCCCTCGAGGAACGCCTTCGTGGCCATCTGCAGCAGGTTGGCGAAGCCGACGCGGTTCTTTGCGAGGAGCGTCAAATGGCAGGCGGCATCCTTCTGGCTGCCGGCGTCCTTCTGAAACCGGCTGCCCGGCGCGATGTAGGCCTCGTAGCCGATGATCGGATTGATGCCGGCGTCCTTCGCGGCCTGGTAGAACTCGAGCGCCCCGTGCAGGTTGCCGTGGTCGGTGATCGCCAGGGCGTTCATGCCCAGTTGGGCCGCCCGCTCCACGAGCCGATCGATCGGACTGGCACCGTCAAGCAGGCTGTAGTGGCTGTGGCAGTGGAGGTGGACGAAAGACGGCGTGCTCATCCGTGTGCTCGCTCCGGAGGGAAGCGATCAGTGTAACGGATGGCACGTCTGCGAAACCCGTGGCCACGCCGCCGCGGGCGGAAGCCGTTCAGCCCGGCTCGCCGATGCCGCGCAGCAGCTCTGCCAGCCGCGCCTGCAGTTCGAGGATCGCCTGCCAGTGCGGGAAGTCGAGATCCACCGTCTCGCTGCCCGGCCGCATCACGGCGGCCTCGGTGGCGTCCCGCAGGACCGCCTGCACGTACTCGAGCAGTTCGGCCAGCTCGGCGGTCTGCGCGGGCCCGAGCCGCTCCGGAAGCGGCGGCGGTCCGCCGGGCAGGAGCGGCGAGCGCACCGCGCCGAGGTCCTCGATCACGTCGGACTTGTGCGTGGCGATTCGCTGCATCCGCTCCCGCATCTGCTTGGCCTGCGCCTCTTGAGCCGTGGGCAGCTTCGCGGCGATCTCCGCGATGCGGCGGTCGATGTCGCTGTGCGATCCCACGAGGATGACCGAGCGGCCCAGCGAGATCATGTCGCCGTCTCGGACGATCCGCACCTGGATGTCCTCGCCGTTGACCTTGGTGCCGTTGGTGCTCTCCAGGTCGGTGAGAACGATCTTGTCGTCGTCTTGCTGCAGCTTGAGGTGGTAACGGCTGATCCGCTCGTCGTTGAGCTGGATCGTGTTTCCTTCCTCGCGGCCGATCGTCACCGGAGTGGGCACGTCGGCGAACACGCGACCGCGGTCGGCGCCGTGCAGGACGCGAAGGGTGATGTGTGCCATGGGAAAGTGTCTGCCACGGGGCTGACCCGATCATACAAGTGTGCCACACGAACGCGGCCAGCGGCCGTCCACCGGCCGGAAGGCTGTGGGATCGGGGCGACGCCGGCGATTCCCGGCAGAAATGTGCGGCTTCGGCGGCACGCGACCGCGGCGGGTGGCACGGCGGTAGCGGCGGCGCGGGCGGTGGCCGCCCCCGGAAAGGCGGGGCGTCGGCGGTCGGGAAGGCGGCCGTGGAGCGCGTGGGCCGGTGGGGTGGTCTGCTATGATTTCGCCCGACGCGTCCGTAGCTCAATTGGATAGAGCATCGGTCTTCGGAACCGAGGGTTGCAGGTTCGAGTCCTGCCGGGCGTACTCGTTTGGGGGTCCAGCGGCGGAGCGAGGCCCGCAGGGATCGCGACGCCGTGAAGCAGCTTGCAGGTTCGAGTCCTGCCGGGCGTACTCGTTTGGGGGTCCAGCGGCGGAGCGAGGCCCGCAGGGATCGCGACGCCGTGAAGCAGCCTGCAGGTTCGAGTCCTGCCGGGCGACTTAACGGGTGATTCCCACCGATCCGTTCATGTCGGCTCGGAGCGTGTTGACCTGCGCCGCCGCGTCCGGGGCGAAAGCCTCGAGGCCTGCGGTATCGTGAAAGTCGAGGTCGGCCTCGATGTCTCGGGCGACCTGGTCGAGTCGGCGGCGCGTCCTGGCAAGCCAGCCATCTTGCCCGGCCCGCGTCACGGACATCTCGACGACGGGCGATTTCCGTGGCGACGACGCGACGGGCTTCGTCGAGCCGGGTGACCGTGACGCGCGGTGCGGAAGCGATGCCCTCGGTCCCGTTGACGTGTCGGCGGCCACGTCGGCGTGTCTGGCGCCGTTCGATGTGTGCACGGTGCTGCATCCGGCCGTGCCCCAGCAGACCAGGAGAGCACTCACGCATGCACGAAGTGGCGTCATAGCGGCTTCGACTCCTTTCCAGTCGGGGACGAAGTACCACAACTCGGCCGATGGTGGCGATACCGATCGCCCTCCTTGCCTTCTCGCAAGCGTGCCAGAAGGGAGACTACGGCCCCCTCTCCCGGTGTGGTGGCGGTCGTGGCCAGAGATGGCCACCCACGCCAGGGAACTCGCCTCAGCACCGGCCTCTGGCGACCGGTCCGTGCGAGTCGATGGCGACGTCGATCGCCGTCATCAAGGAATCGCCGAGACGTGACAGATGCTCCTCCGCCCGTGCCTCCAACACGTCTCGGGGTGGTCTGGCGATCTCGCCGCCACTCACCCGGGTCATGAGGCTCGCAAGTTCCCCCGCATCCGTCGGCCGGAAGAAAAAAACGTTGTCACCGGCCACTTCCCGATTGACCGGGATGTCGGACAGGAGCACCGGCACACCCAGTGCCAAAGCATCGGCCACCGATCCGCCGCCCGGCCCTCCCTCGAACAACGTCGGCTGAACGACGGCGAGGGCTCCTTTCATGATCTCGATGTGGTCACGCTTCGGAATGTGTCCGAGCACATGGACGCTGCCTACCAGCCCGCGTTCTGCGATCGACTGCTGAATCTCCTGAAGGTATCCCGGCCGTCGATAGTCCTCCGTCGCTCCGGTGCATACCAGGCTCACGCGGGCATCCGGGCCGAGAAGCTGCATGGCCCGGATCGCCGTCATGTGGTCCTTGTGAATCCAGAATTGGTTGCTGACCAGAAAGTATCGCTGTGTCAGTCCGTATGCCGCTCTCACGGACGCGGTGGTGGAATCGTGCCATCCGGCCCGCGCATGGGGTGAGAACGGCAGTGAGATGATCGTGTCGGGATTCGCCCACGGATACTGTCGAACGATGTCCTGTCTGACCGTCCGCGAATTGACGATCACTGACCCGGCATCTTTCAAGGTTGCCGCGAACGCCATCTCACGCTCGTAACAATCCTGCGGTGAGAAGAGTTCCGGCAGGTGGCGATGCTGGAAGTCGTAGATATAGCCGACCCAGGGCACGGGAAACCCCGGGCCGAGGCCTCCCAGCGCCGGCAGGGCGACATCCGCACCGATGCTCCGCAGGCATCGCAACAGGCCGCGACGGGACGTGTCGTGGTACGCGATCTTGATCCGTCCCGCGCCGGCGTCGGCAAAGATGTCGCGCAGTGATGCGTGGAAGGCGGGTTGCGGCCGTGCCAGCCACGGCCGCCTGCGGGCAATGCTGCCCATGACGCTGCGTTTTCCGACCCGCAGGAGATCAGCGCACGACTCCACTCTATTCTCGATCGGCAGCAGGAGATGAAGCGAAAGGGCGAGTTCCGTGTGCTTCGCGAGCAGGCCGTCGGCGACATGGCGCAGGAAGTCGATCCCACCGCCCCATCCGAAATGCTGGCCCAGCAGGCCGATCGTGAGACCTGATCGCAACGCATCACCGGATTTTTCTGGCCGGGCAACCGACATACACGCCGGGCTCGACGATGTGTGCGATCACGACGCTGCCGGCGCCGACCGTCACTCCGGAGCAGATGGCGACGCCATCCACGACCGTCGTGCCCGCACCGACGAACACCTCGTCTCCGAGTGTGCAGCGGCCGCAGACCACCGCCCCGGGCCCCAGATGGCAGCTGTGCCCCACGACCGTCTCGTGCTCGACGATGGATGCAGTGTTGACGACCGTGTTGTCGCCGACGATCGCGTCAGGCCCGATGTGGCAGCCGTTGCCAAGGAAGCAGCCGCGACCGATCCTGGCCGTGGTGCTGACGCGGGCATGCACTGAGATGACACTGATGATGTCGTGTCCGCGATGCTCGCTGAACAGCGCGGATCGTCGCCGGTTGTCGCCGATGGCGAAAAACAGCTTTTCGCCGTGGTGTTCGTGCCGCGGGCGGACGGCGAAGCCGCGGATTCGTTCGTCGGGGCGGGCCTGTTCATCGACGAAGACGAGTTCGGCGCCGGGGTTGGCTTCGAGAAGCACGTCGGACACGCTGCGGCTGTGGCCGCCGCAGCCAAAAATGACCACCTTCATGCCACCGGGCTCCGTGGCGGATCGACGAACGCTCGGATGATGCCGCAGATGCTCTCGACGTCCACGCGGGCCAGTCCCGGCCAACTCGGCACCGAGATGCCGCGACCGGCCAGGTTCTCCGCCACGGGATGGCGTTCGGCACCGGCAGCGTACATCGGCATGGTGTGCACCGGGGAGAACAGCGGCCGGGTTTCCACCCCGCGGGCTGCCAGCGCGGCGCGCAGCGATTCTCGGTGCGCCGGATCGGCGACGAGGAAGGAGCACATCCAGTGGGCGTGTTGGACGTCGCTTGCCTCGGCCTGCAGGGTCACGGCGACATCGCGCAGGCCGGCGGCATACCAGTGTGCGAGCCGCTTTTTCGCCACCAGCAGCTGCTCGGCACGTTCCAGCTGCGCCAGGCCGATGGCTGCGCAGATGTTGGTCATGCGGTAGTTGTAGCCGACCACGTCGTGCCAGTACTGGCGCTGCTTCGCCAGGCCCTGTCCCTTGAAATGCACCGCACGCTCGTGGAGCGTGTCATCGTCGGTGACCACCATTCCGCCTTCGCCAGTCGTGATCGTCTTGTTGCCGAAGAA
>JBIJCD010000035.1:0-14813 GCA_044344895.1 Pirellulales bacterium
CCGAAGAAGCTATAGGTGGCGATGTCGCCGCAGGTGCCGACGTGTGCTCCTTGGTAGCGGGCGCCGAAGGCTTCCGCACAGTCTTCAATGACGCGGCAGTCATGCGCCCGCGCGATCGCCATGATCGATCCCATGTCGCAGGGGTGGCCGTAGAGGTGCACGACCATGATCGCACGGGTCCGGGGGGTGATCCGCCGCCGGATGTCTTCGGGATTCATCTGCCAGGTGTCCGGCAGTGAATCGACGAAGACTGGAGTCGCGCCGACGTAGGTGATGGCATTCACCGAGGCGACGTAGGTGAGCGTCGGCACGATGACCTCGTCACCCGGACCGATTCCCAGCGCGATCAATGCCAGGTGGAGGGCGGCCGTGCCGTTGCACACGGAGGTCGCGTGGCGGTTGCCAGTGGACGCCGCGAACGCCTGCTCGAATCGGGTGACGAATTCGCCCTTCGACGAGATCCAGGTCGAGTCCAGGCACTGGGTGACGTAAAGCTTCTCGTTGCCTGCGAGTGCCGGACGGTACAGCGGAATGCTGTACCTCGGGGAAGCGTCTCCGAGACGAGATTCCACGATGCTCGGCGTATCGGCGTCCATCCACCCATGATAGTTCGCCCTGGAAGGGCTTTTCCGTCCGCCTGACCCTGTCAGATCGGCTCGTCGCCGTGACGGGCGATCCAGCGGCGCGACCACTCGACAGCGTCGAGGTTCATGCCGCACAGCGGCGTGCAGTGAAAGATCATGCCGGCGATCTCGCCTCGGCGCAGCCACTCCAGCGCCAGGCCGCACTGGTGCTCCATCGCCGCCACAGCCAGCGGCTTCTTGTCGCCGAAATCCCACATGTAAATGCCCAGCAGCGTCCGCTTCGTCGGCACGAGCGCCCGGTAGGCGGCGAAGTTCGCCGCGAGCCGCTCCAGGTCGCGGCCCCGCCACGTCCAGAAGTAGACGTTGTCGACGGGCTCCAGGTGCCGCGTGATGGACGGATGCAGTTGGTTGGAGTAGAGCACCAGCGACAGGTCAAGCGGCCGCGGCAGCGTCTGCAGCTCGCGCTTCACCGCTGCCACCTGCGCCACGCTGAGATTGGCCCGTGACTCGCTCGCGGACGTCGCGGGAACGGCGTCGCCCAGGAAGAAGTCGTCCATGTCGAGGCCCACGAGGTTGGGCTGGCGGGCCGCCAAGTCGAGGGCCAGTCGCTTCTTTTCCTCGGTGGTGAAGTTCTTCGCGCCGTCGACGAAGCTCCAGGTGAGCCGCTTCGCACCGTCGAATTGCCTGACGAAATCGTCGAACGGGGGCAGTGGCGTGCCGGTGAACCGCACCATGCAGACGTTGGGAATGCCCATGTACTCCAGGGCTCGCCCCGGCTGCATGTCGTCGGGACCGCCGATTGCGTAGCCCGGCACGAGCGACCCGGCGTCGTGGCCCCACATCCACAGCCGATCGCGCAGCGTGCGATCCTCGGCCGCGGCGCCGGCCCCGCGGGCAACGCCCGTTCCCAGGCACGAGGTCAGCCCGCCGGCTCCCGTCGCGGCCGCGGCTCGGACCACAAATTCGCGCCTCGTCGAACCGCCGCCGCACGCCTTGTGCATCGTGTCCTCCTCGGTGTGCTGCGGCTTGCGCCGGTCAACGGACGCCGCGGGCGTCACCGTTCACGGTGCGGTTGTTGCGGCGGGCGCGGTGGCGGGGCGGCGGGGCGGGGCGGCGAGTTCGCCGGCCGGTTCACCGGCGGCGTCGAAGAATTCCACCGCGCCGTCGCGGCCCTCGGGCCGCGAGCCCACCGCGATCGTGTCTACCCCGGCGCTGTCCTTGAACTCGATGCGGCCGCCGCCGCCCCCCACCACGCGGCCCATGTGCACGAGGACGGTGCCGTCCTCGCCTTCGACCAGGATCTCGCGGCACACCAGCCGCGTCGCCTCCAGGGAGCCGACGTGGGCCGCGGCGAACTCGCCCTGCGGCACCGTGACCGACCGCACCGCCAGCCCGATGGCGAGAAACAGCAGCGGGTACACCGTCCAACGTTCGCGGCTGGTCATCGCCACGGCCTCCGGGGATGTCGTGCCGCGCGCCGCCGGCGACGGAACGCGGCTGAAAGTCAGTCACCGTGCAACTGCCGCAGCCGCGCCGACAGCCGCAGGATCAGATGCACCCGTTCGAACTGCTCGAGCCAGTCGGCCACGACGGCGGCGATCTGGTCCGCCGGCGGCGGTGCGACGCCGCTCGGGCAGCTGTCGCCGAGTTGGGCCGCGGCCGCGGCCCGGTAGGCGTGGAGCGTCCTGTCGCCGTAGAAGAGCACCGGCTGAAAGTCCTCGCTGAAGAACGCGACCACGGGAACTCGCTGTCCGCCGCAGACCTTGAGGTGCGCCGCGATCTCCGGCCGCGCATCCCGGTCGAGGAACCGCAGGTCGATCGTGCTCGCCGCGGCGGCGAAGTGCGCGAAGATCGGACACTGGTTGACGCAGTCGCCGCACCAGGCGCCGGCCAGCACGAGCACCGGCATCCGCCGGGTGAATCCCGCCAGCAACGCCCGCTGGTCGGCTGCGAGCGCGACCCTGGCATGGAAGGCCTCCCAGCGGCCGCGCTGGTCAGCGGTACCGTGGCGGGCCAGGAAGTCGTGGTAGGGCAGGGCTGCAGCGAACGCCGCCCGCCACGCGTCGGCGGTGGGGGGCGCGCCGGCTCCGGCGATCGGCGGGCCGGCGACGGCGGGCGTGACGAATTCTGGCATCGAGGTGTGACCTCCGCGGTTGAAAGCCGGAGCATACCGGTTGTCGGCTCCATCCAACGTCGCGGGCCCCTGGCCGCGTTTCCCGGGCGGGCCTGAGACCGGCGGAAAACCGCCACAGAAACGCCCTTGACCCGGGAAAAACCCTTTCCTACTGTCCCCCCCGCCTGCAGGTGCACGGGGCAGCACACGCCGCCCCACCGGAATCAGGCGGCGGCACGGATGCCAGCCGCCGCTTCGAGCGCCCGCCGGTGACAATCCAGCGTCCGTCCAATCGCTCCCGGAAACGGTCCAGCTTCCCCGCCCCCCTGGGATCTGGGCCGTTCCGGGGGCCTTTTTTTTGCCGGAGGGACGGCGGCAGCGGTCTTCGCGGAACACGCCGCGGAGCAGGGACTGTTATCTTGGGCCGCATGAACGCTCCCGCAGCCCCGCCGCCGGGCGCCGAACGCATGCTCGCCTGGATCATGGGAGGCCTCATGGTCTGGGGCCTGTTTCATGCCATCGGCGCCTGGACGTTCAACCACGACGCCCGGCGGCCGCTGGTGGTGATCGCCTGCGTCGCCGCCTTCCTGGGATTCTGGCTCGCCCTGCTTGCCGCCCGGCGTCGACGGCTCGATCATGACAGCAGGAGGTGACCCATGGCGATCGTCCTCGGCATGAGTCTCGACAACGGGCTGGCGGCCGTCGCCGGCAAGCGGCCAGAGGTCGCCCGTTCGGAGAGCATCACCAGCCTCTCGATCGGGCAGTACCTGATCCGCCGCCTCTCCGACTACGGCGTGCGGCACGTCTTCGGCCTGCCGGGAGATTACGTCCTCTCCTTCTACAGCATGCTCGAGCACAGCCCGCTCGACCTCGTCAACTGCACCCGTGAGGACTGCGCCGGTTTCGCCGCCGACGCCTACGCGCGGGTCAACGGCATGGGGGCCGTCTGCGTCACCTATGGCGTCGGGGGGCTGAGCCTGGCCAACTCGATCGCCGGTGCCTATGCGGAAAAGAGCCCCGTGGTGCTGATCTCGGGGGCGCCCGGACTCGGCGAGCGGGTCAACGATCCGCTGCTCCATCACCGCGTGCGGGAGTGGCGGACCCAGCTCGACGTCTTCGAGAAGATCTGCGCGGCCGGCCGCGAGATCGTGGATCCGGCCACCGCCTTCCGCGACATCGACTTCCTGCTCGACACCGCCCACCGGCAGAAGCGGCCCGTCTACCTCGAACTGCCCCGCGACATCGTCGGCGTGGTGCCCGACCAGATCCGCCCGTTCACCCCGCCGCTTCGCCAGAGCGATCCCGAGGCGCTCGCGGAGGCGGTGAAGGAGGCGACGGATCGGATCGCCGCCGCCAAGAAACCGGTGATCATCGCCGGCATCGAGCTGCACCGCTACGGGCTCCAGGCCGACGCCCTGGCGCTGGCCGAGGTCACCGGCATCCCCATCGCCGCCACCATGCTCGCCAAGAGCGTCGTCAGCGAGGTCCACCCGCTCTACATCGGCCTCTACGAGGGCGGCATGGGCCGCCGCGAGGTGACGGAGTTCGTCGAGGAGAGCGACTGCGTGATCCTGCTGGGCACGATCCTCACCGACATCGATCTGGGCATCTTCACCGCCAAGCTCGACGCGGCCAACAGCATCTTCGCCGGCAGCGACGGGCTGCGGATCAGCCACCACCACTTCCACCACGTGCTGCTCGAAGATTTCATCCGCGCCTTGGTGGCCGCACGGCCGCGGGCCGCACGCCGGACGCCGCCGCCCGGGCCGGCCGCCGCCCGCGAGCCGTTCGTGCTCCAGCCCGACGCGCCGATCACGACGCGGCGGCTTGTGCGGCGGCTCGACGAGTCGCTCGACGACCGCACGATCGTGATCGCCGACGTCGGAGACAGCCTGTTCGCATCGAGCGAGCTGGTGATCCGTGGCCAAACCGAGTTCATCTCCCCGGCCTACTACACGTCGA
This sequence comes from Pirellulales bacterium, assembly GCA_044344895.1. Classification (GTDB taxonomy): domain Bacteria; phylum Planctomycetota; class Planctomycetia; order Pirellulales; family UBA1268; genus CAMCQY01. The sequence goes on from JBIJCD010000035.1 coordinate 4,660, forward strand.
TGGGCTTCGCCGTGCCGGCGGCGCTGGGCGCCAAGATGGCCCGGCCCGAGCTCAAGGTGGTGGTGCTGGTGGGCGACGGCGCCTTCCAGATGACCGGCATGGAGTTGTCGACGATCGTCCGCCGCGGCTTGGCGGTCACGGTCATCGTGCTCGACAACAAGGGCTACGGCACGGAGCGGCTGCTCCTGGAGGGCAGCTTCAACGACATCAATCCCTGGCAGTACCAGCTGCTGCCGCAGGTGCTCGGCGGAGGCACCGGCTGCGAGGTGCGGACGGAGGGCGAGTTCGACGCCGCGATCGGGCGGGCTCTGGCCGACACCGCGGCCATGAACATCATCCGCGTGCACATCGGCCTCGAGGACCGCAGCACGACGCTCGACCGGCTGGCCGCGAGCCTCGCCAAGCGGGTGAAGCGGTAGGCCGCATCCACCGCGAGGCTCCCTTCGGCGGACGAACCCGGGGGCGGTCGCGGTTTTGCAGGCGGAACAATCCCGATTAGTCTCACGTGGTCGGCGATCGCCGGGGTGTGCGATCACGGCAGGCGTGTTCTCGCTGCCCGATGAAGGACGCGCGGGAAACGGGCGGGTGGGTCGGCGGGCCGGTCAGTTGCGATCCGCCCGAGCCGCCGTGCCGTCCACAACTGAATGCCCGCAACGGCAACCAGCACCAGGCTCCGTGACCGCCATGAATCCGTTGTCGTTGGCATTGTGGAAGCGGGCGGCACGCAAACTCCTGCGCTGCCTGCGACTCTGGCCGTCCGCGGCGTCGATCCCCATCCGGGCGATCGACGCGGGCTCCGTCAAGGCGGAGGAGATCGCCACGCTGCGCCCCGAGGAACGACGCTGGGCTGCCCAGGCGATCGCTGCGGGCATTGAATTCCTGCTGCCCACCCGGGAACTCGACGGCATCCTGCCGGGAGCCGACCGCGCGGAGGTGTGCATGCTGCCCCGGCACATACGCAGCCATGGGTGGGCGATGCCCGAGCACGAACTCCTCACCCTGGGAGCGATCATCCGCATGACCAAACCCCGATTCGTCGTCGAATTCGGGACGTTCCAGGGTGGGTCGACGCTCGTGATGGCGGCGAACATAGATCCTGGCGGCCGCATCGTGACCATCGACCTCGATCCCTCCCAGCGGACTTCCCATGAGCACGGCCTGGGAACCGGACTGCTCGAGTTCGACCTGGGGAGCCTGTTTCGCGGCACGCGTTTCGAGCCGATGATCGAACAGCGTTGGAGCAACACCCTCAACGTCGCGGGCGACGATCTCCTGGGCAAGGCGGATCTGGTCTTCGTCGACGCCGATCACACGTATCCATTCGCCAAGCATGACACCGCAAAGGCGCTGACGTTCGTGCGGCCCGGCGGCTGGATCGTGTGGCACGACTACACGTGGCTGCCGGAACACAGCGAGTGCGCCGGCGTGACCAGGGCCGTCAACGAATTCTTCCAGCGGCACGGGAATTGTTTTCACATCGCCAAGACGAGATTCGCGATTCACCGCGTCGCACCGACAGTGGCGGCGACGCCGGCCGATCGCGGCGCGGAAGATGCGTGCGGCAGGACGTGAGCTGATGAGCAAGCGGGCCATCGTGACGATCGTCACGCGAAACTACCTGCCGTACGCGCGGGCGCTGATGCGGCAGTGCGAACGGCACGAGCCCGGGGCCGACCGGTTCGTGGTCATCGTGGACCGCCTGCCACCAGGGGCCGTCGCCGACATTCCCCACGCCCGGATCATCCATGGCGAGGACCTCGGCATTGACCGCTGGCCGCGATACTCGTTCCAGTACACGCCGTTCGAACTTTCTTGTGCGCTGAAACCCCATGCGATCGACCACCTGATGACCCGCGAGGGATATCGGGAGATCGTCTACCTCGACGGCGACATGGGGCTGTACGGCCCGTTGACGCCGGTGTGGGAGGCATTCGAGCGGCACGCGATCTTGCTGACGCCCCACCTGCTGCGACCGTTGCCGGACGACGGCCTCAAGCCGAACGAATCGCTGGTGATGAACGCCGGCCCGTTCAATGCCGGATTCATCGGCGTCGGCGACACGGCCGATGGGCGTGCCTTCGTGGGGTGGTGGAAGAGGATGCTGGAGAAGCGCTGCGTCAACGACTTGCTGGCCGGAATGTTCGTTGATCAAAAGTGGCTCTGCCTCGTGCCGGGCATGTTCCGCGACGTGGGCATCCTGCGGCATGCCGGCATCAACGCGGGCCACTGGACCTTGGCTCATGCCACGGTGTCATGCAGGCCGACCGGTGCGTTCTCGACGGCGGACGTGTACGTCGACGAGGATCCTGTGGTGCTGTTTCACTTCAGCAACATGACGCCCCACAGGCCGACCGCGTATCGCACAATCCTGACGCGCGCCAGAGTGGACGAGATCCCCTGCCTGCAAGCCCTCGTGGAGCGGTTCCATCAAGACCTCCGCGCGTCTGGCGACGAAGAGTGTGCCGGCTGGGGCTGCTCGATGGACGCGCTGAGCGACGGAACGCCCATCAAGTCGGCATGGCGCGAGGCCGTGCGTCGCGACGAACCGGCTGTCGCCGACGTCGAGAACCCGTTCGATGTGGCTGCGCGGCCGGACTTGAAGGTGCGGTATCGGGCCGTCGAATCGATCGCACACCAGTGGCGGCACGAGTGGCAGCTCGCCTGGCATCGTGAGCGGGGCGTGCGGGCGTTTCTCCGCAGGATGTCGCTGCGGTTGCGCAACGCGGCGAGAATACTCGCGCGTATCGCGAGACGAAGCGCCCCGGCGGTTGGTCGGCCGACGAACACTGGGCCACATGGATGACGTGGACGCCGGCCATCGTGGGGCGGAGCCGTGACCAGAAGGAGAAGTCCATGATCGGGGTGGTGGGCTCTGTTGTGCGCAGGATGTTGCACGCCACGAGGAAGGCGCCGGCCCGGCGTTTCGCCCCAGCGACATCCTCCGCCCCGGCAGCCGACGAGTCGCCGTGGCCGGCCGACCTGCCGCTGGCTGATAGGACGATGCTGCTACGGGCGTCCGCTTTCACGATGACGAGCCGCGAGCGGCAGGTCGCCCTGCTGGAGGCGGTGCGCTACGTTGTTGGCCGGGGAATCGACGGAGCGTTCGTCGAATGCGGTGTATGGCGAGGCGGCAGTGCGATGATCATGGCCATGGCGCTGACCGAACTGGGAGTGCGCGACCGCGATCTCTACCTGTTCGACACCTACGACGGGATGACGCCTCCCACAGATGCGGACAGGTCCTTCGACGGCCTGTCGGCGCGGGAGCAGCTGGCGTCGCAGCCCAAGGAACAAACCGCCTCGATGTGGTGCCGCGCCGGCATCGACGACGTCCGCGACGCCATGGCGTCGACGGGGTATCCGGCCGAACGCATCCATTTCGTCGAGGGGCCGGTGGAGCGGACCATCCCCGGGGCGTCGCCGCCGGCCATCGCCCTGCTCCGGCTCGACACAGACTGGTACGAGTCGACGCGTCACGAGATGCGGCACCTGTTTCCCTTGCTGAGCCCGAACGGAGTCTTGATCATCGACGATTACGGACACTGGCAGGGAGCGCGGCGGGCGATCGACGAGTATTTCCACGAGCAGCGGGCCTGCTATCTGATGCAACGGCTGGACTACACCGGCCGCATGCTGATCAAGAATTGACCAGGCTGCGCCGGCCGTCGGTGCGTCAGAGATACGGCTGCCACTGCGTCCCGTGCTTCGGGGCGGCGAAAGAGCGCATGGGTTCGGTGCGCTTCTCGATGACCACGACGAACGGATAGACGTGCAGCGAATGGATCGACGCCTGGAAAGGGGAGCTCGGGCTCGTGTTCCCCTGCGGGCTCACGGCCGGCGTGTACGCGTGCAGCGAGTCAATCAACGCCTGCGTGAAGATCGTGAATCCGTTGTCGGATCCCGTCACGTCCTCGCAGATGTAGACGCCACCAGGCCGCAGGTGCGGCAGCATCGCCTCGACGGTGGCGATTTGCTGTCGCGGTTCGTGGCCTCCGTCGTCGATGAGCACGTCCACCAGGGGAACCTGCTGCGCGAATTCCCGCCAAAAGCCGGCGTCAGCCTGATCGCCGATGTGAATCGTCGTGTTCGCGGTCGTGTAGGCCCGGCAGGCCGGTTCGATATCGACGCCATGCACGTGCGTTCCGGTCCCGAAGTAGTGGTGCCACATGGCCATGCTGCCGCCGCTGTAGACGCCGACTTCCACCACGACCGGGCTGCGTCCGACGAAGCGGCTCAGGTGCCGGTGGTAGACGTCGAAGTAATGCCGCCACTTCCACACCCCGGGGCCTTCCGTCACGCGGTCGAAATACGCCTCCAGCGGACTGGTGCCTGATGGCGCCGCGGGGGAAGCCGGCTGCTCGGCACGCCAGCCATGAGTCAGCGCGAGGCCGCGGGCATATTCCGCGGCCGGCGGCCGTCTGGCAGGCCGGGAACGAACGCCGACCAGTTTCCGGGCCAGCAGTCGCGGGGAGTGGATGAAGCTACGCACGAACTGTTTCATGGAGTAGGTGCTCACGGCGACTTCGGCGGTGTGGCTCGTCGGTCACTGCTTGAGGCCGGGCGCGCCGATTGCGCGGCCGTAGGCCGCCATGACGTCGTCGAGCGAGGCGGCGAACGAATCCCGCAGGCTCTCCTCGACCGTCAGTCCTTCCTTGATGCCGCGGACGAAGGCGGCGAATTTTCGCCGGTCGCGGGCCACCAGAAACTTCACCAGCCCCGAGGCCACGCCGTACTGCACGGCCTCGATGTGGTGATCCGGATCGGCGGCGAAGAAATCCGGCCCCACGGTGCCGCCGGCCCGCATGTACTCGACGGCCCGCGCCTCCTTCAGCGGCACCTGCCGGCAGGCCGGCACGAGCTGCGTGCCGACCCACTCGGCGATGCCCTCGTTGAGCCAGTTGGGCAGCGGCTGCGGCGACATCCAGCGGTGGTTGAACCCGTGGCTCGTCTCGTGGACGAGCATGTGGGCGAATCCCGGTGCGTCGTCGCCGCGGTGGCAGGCCATCACCACCCGGCCGTCGCTCCGCTGATGGCACAGGCCGTGGGCGCCCCGTGCCTCGATGTTCATGAACCGTTGCTCGAAAACACGGAACTCCTCTTCCGAGAGGAATGCGAACACCAGGCAGACACCCTTCCAGACGGGCTCGCCCCGCGGAATGGCGTACAGGTCGCAGAGAAAATCGTGCATGGCGTCGAGCTTGGCCGTGAACGGCGTCAGCTGCACCGCGGGAATGTCGCTGGCGACGAGAAATTCATGGGTGCGGCTGACCGCGAGCTGTGGAAACGCGGCCCGCACCTCCTCGACGAAACGTTCCAGCTCCGCGACCTGCGCGGCGTGCTCCTCGGCAGAGAGCTGCGGCCACGGCTCCACGCCGCGGGCCCGCATCCTTTCGGCCGCAGCTGCCAATTCTCGCGCGCGAGCCTCGCGGCTGCGGCCGGTCGTGCCCTTCCCCTCGGCCTCGTGGACGGTTTCGCGGCCGGCGATGATCCGGGCGATGCCCGCCGCCGGAACGCTGGTGATCTTCGCCTCACCCTCCAGGCGGAGGCGGATAGCGATAGCCTTGCCGTTTCGCTCCGTGATGCCCTCGAGGCGCGGCCGCACGAGCCGCTTGCCCGTGCCGAGCTCCACGAGGTCGAGCGGCTTGCCGACGTGCGGATCGAGTGCGGTGGCGAGTTCGTCGGCACGGACCGGGGCGACGGCGAAAACCGCGATCGCCACCCATCCGAGCACGATGTCCGCCGCGCGTCGGCCAAGGCTGCTGTGCGGATGCCGCGGACGCGATAGCCGGCCGGCTGCAGCTCCGCGCCGCGGGTGGCCATCATCACGCCGGCACCTGGCGGTGCGGGAAATCATTCGGCCACCTCCCGCTGGCGGCGTAGGGCGGTGCTCGACACGTCCATGCGGAATTCCCGCGGCGAGACGAAGTAGGCCACTTCCTTCAGCACCCGCGGCACGTCGAGAACCGCAGGATCCTCGAACACGCCGTCCCGCTCCCGGCCGAAGACGATCAGGCCGCGGGCCTCGCCGGCGATCCGGTGGGCGGCGCGGTCCGCGGCCTCAGCCGATCCGCCGTAATACCGCGGGTCGGCCAGCCTCGCGAACGTGTCGGCGCCCATCACGAACGTGCCCTCGGGAAAGACTGCCAGCTTCTCGAGGAAGGTCGCCGCCCGCGTCAGCCAGAGCTGCCGCCCGGCGAACTGGTCGGCCCGCGTCCGCATCTCGAGATAATCGAGCGCGGGCTTGTCGACGTTGAGCACCGAGAGCTCGAAGTCGAGCGGCCGCTCGGCGATCTCCTGGGCGATCACGGCCATCTGCAGATGCCCGGCGTGCAGCGGATCGAACGATCCGGGGAAGACGAGCAGCCCCGCGGCCGGCGGTTCATCCGGCCCGTCCGCCGCCACCACGTCGCGGTCGCCGGTGAGCAGTTCACGCCACGGCGGGAGAGCCTCCTGCCGCTCGACGACGACCGACTCCTCTACGCCGAGCGACAGCGGCCGGCCAGCTGCCGCAACCACGTGCGCCCCCAGCCGATCCAGCAGCAGCGCGGCGGCCAACCGTTCCTCCTCCGCGCGGGACCGGGCGTCCTTCGCGAGGCGGAGCGTGGCCACGCTCGTGCGCGCGAGCGTCTGCACGGCGACGACGACACGGTGCTGCCCCCGCTTCGGCACGGTGGTGCGGAGGCTGGCGGTCACCGCGGCGCCGACTGCCGCGGCCGGCGTTGCGCCGAGCATCCGGGCCCGCTGCCAGGCCATCATGGCCAGCCTCCGCGCGGCCCGCGAGGAACAGTAGCTCTCCTGCGGTCCACCCAGCCACAGGTCGACCGCCCCGCGTGCGTAGGGCACGAGGCATTCGACGATCACGCTGCTGGCCCCCGGTGTGGTCAGCAGCTCGGAGAGCGCCGGAGAGCCGCCCCCCGTGGAGACGAGCACCGCCTGCGAGCCGGCGCCGCGGAGCTCTTCGAGGAGGGCGACGGCATCTGGCAGTGGCTGCGACATGCGTCGGTGGGCGTAAGGCGAGGGTTGCCCGGTTCGCCGATTCTGCGTGGCTTGCCAGCGAGCTGGGCCGGTGGCGAAAGTCGGGCATCCGTTCTCCAGCCACGGTTTCGCGACAGCCGATTGTGGAGGCGGAGGACCATCGCATGATACCGCAACCGCCGCCCGGATTCGCGCCGCGACGCCAGCTCCTCGCCGTGTCGGCCGCATGCGCCCTGCTCGCCGCCACGCTCGGTTTCGCGCGGGCAACGCCGCCCGATTTTCCCGCACGGGTCGACGCTGCGGATGACCAGGCCATCCCGGCCGCGCCGCCGGGGCCGGGGCCGCGACGGATCTCGCTGGTCGGCGTCGACACGCCTGCCGATCCTGCCATCCCGTCGCCCTCGGCCGGTTCGTCGCCGGCGGAGACGTCTGGACCGTTCGACGCCACGCGTGGCGATCTCGGCGAGGACGACGACCTCGCGACCAGGGGGCGCACGAGCCGGCGCGGCCGCGGTTTCACGAAGCCGGCCGACATTGACAAGCTGCCCGATCCGCTCCGGGGCACGCCGCCCGTGAGGCCGGATACGACCGGCGGCGATGCCGAAAAGCTGCTTGCCAAGGAACTCAAGCCCCGCAGCGATTCCTGGGCCGACTGGTCGGCGGGCATCGAACCGCTGCACTTCTGCGGCGAGCCGCGGTGGCTGCCGCCGTGCGTGCCGCCCCCGCCGTGCCACCCCAGCCAGCCGCCGTGGCCCTACGACCTCGTCGGCGTGCGGGGCGAGCCCACCGACGGACCGATCTACCGCGGACCGTGCCAGCCGCGGACCGGCACGCACGACGACTGCCCGCACCCGCACCTGCACCGCCTGCACGACCGGCTCTTCGACTGGTTCTACATCTGGAAGTGATGCGGTCGTTCCGCGCGACGGGCCATTTTCCCGCGCATTTCGGCGGCACCGCTGGCCGAGCCGGCCCGCATCCGCCACACTCTTCCCGACCGCGGGCAGGGGCAGCGCGGGACTTCGGCGGAGCGTCGGTATGCGGGCGGCAATCATCGGCATCGGGGCGATCGCGCGGATGCACGCGAAGGCGCTGGCCGACATCCCCGGCGTCGAACTGGTCGCCGCCAGCTGCCGGACCGAGGAGAAGGGGCGGGCTTTCGCCGCCGAGCACGGCTGCCGGTGGTACGACGACGCGGCCCGCATGGTCCGCCGCGAGAAGCCCGACTTCGTGACGGTGGCGACGCCCTCCGGCGCCCACCTCGAGGCGGTGATCGCAGCGGCGCGGCGGGGCGTGCACGTGATCTGCGAGAAGCCGCTCGAGATCTCGCTCAAACGGATCGACCGGATGCGGGCCGCGGTCGCCAAGGCCGGCGTGACGCTCGGCGCGATCTTCCCGCAGCGGTTCAATCCTGTCATCCGGGCCGTGCATGCAGCGGCCGCCGCCGGGAGATTCGGAGAGATCGCCGTGGCGGCGAGCTACGTGCCCTGGTGGCGGGACGACGCCTACTACGGTCCCGGTCGCTGGCAGGGCACGCTGGCGCTCGATGGCGGCGGCGCCCTGATGAACCAGTCGATCCACGGCGTCGACGCCCTGCAGTGGATCGCCGGCGCCGCCACGCCCGGCCTCGCCCCCGGCGAAAACCCCGTCGAGAGCGTCGTGGCCCTGACGGCGGTGCGGTCCCACGATTCACAGCGGCTCGAGGTCGAGGACACTTGCGTGGCGATCCTGCGGTTCAAGAACGGCGGTCTCGGTCAGCTGCTGGCCGCCACGAGCCTGTTTCCCGGGCAGCTGCGGCGGTTTCTCGTCGGCGGCCGCGACGGCACGGCCGAAATCCTGGAGGAACAGCTCGTTGCCTGGCGGTTTCGCGACGAGGCTGCCGGCGACGCGGCGGTCCGCGAGCGGTTCGGCGGCTCCAGCACCACCTCGGGCGGCGCCGCCGACCCGATGGCGATCAACTACTCGTGCCACACCCGCAACTTCGAGCACTTCCTCGAGGCCGTGAAGGCGGGGCGGCAGCCGGAGCTCGACGGCCTCGAGGGCCGCAAGGCGGTGGCGATCGTCGAGGCCTGTTACCGTTCGGCCCGCACCGGCAAACAGGCCGTGGTGCAGGACCCCGCCTGACCCATCCCGCCGCGAGGCCCCGGCCGCGACCGGGAACGCCGCCATGACCCCCGTCGAGCCGATGCGGTTTGCGATCTGCAACGAAACTTTCGGTGACTGGCCGCTGGCGAAGGCCTGCGACTTCGCTGCCGCGTGCGGCTACACAGGCGTCGAGATCGCCCCATTCACGCTGGCGCAGCTGGCGACGGACATCGGACCGGCGGCCCGCGGCGAAATCAGCCGCACCATCGCGCGGGCCGGGCTCGAGTGCGTCGGGCTGCACTGGCTTCTGGCCAAGACCGAGGGCTTCCACGTCGCCGATCCCGATCCTGACGTGCGGCGGCGGACCGTCGACTACCTGGCCGCCCTGGCCCACCTCTGCCGCGATCTGGGGGGCCGCGTGCTCGTCTTCGGCTCGCCGAAGCAGCGCAGCCTGAAGCCGGGAGTCACGCAGTCGCAGGCTATCGACCACATCGCCGAGGTGTTCGGTCGGCTGGTGCCCGTGCTCGAGGCGACCGACACGGTGGTGGCGTTGGAGCCGCTCGCACCGAGCGAGACCGACGTGCTCACCACGGCCGCCGAGACCTGCCGGCTCATCGACCGGATCGGGTCGCCGCACGTACGCCTGCACCTCGACGTGAAGGCGATGTCGAGCGAGTCGCTCGCGATTCCGGAGATCATCCGCGCCAGCGCCGGCCATCTCGAACACTTCCACGCCAACGACGTGAACCTGCAGGGTCCGGGCTTCGGCGGCGTCGACTTCGCGCCGATTTTCACCGCCCTCGCCGCGGTCTGTTACGCCGGCTGGGTGAGCGTCGAGGTTTTCGACTATGCTCCCGGACCGGAACGGCTCGCCCGCGAGAGTCTGTCGTACATGCGACGGGTCGAGGCGGACCTCGGGTAGGCCGCGCTAGCACCGCGGCGGCCGCGCCGGCCGATCGCCGATCGAGGAGGGAGGGAACGAATCATGGCCGACCTGCCGCACTTTCAAGCCTCGGAATCGGCTGCCTTCGACCCGGCCGACGGGCCCTGGTACCGGGGCATGACCCGCTACCACTGGTTCGTGCTCATTGTGG
>JBIJCD010000346.1:0-4214 GCA_044344895.1 Pirellulales bacterium
TTCGAGCTCGTTGCAAAGGATGGGCTGCGAGGCGAGCGTTCGCCCGTTCACCTCGATCGAGCCGGCGTTGGCCGAGTGCGAGAACCAGCGGACCGTCATCGCGTCGGCCGCGGGATGCTGGAGGTAAGGCCGCACCCGAAACGCCGATTCGTGCTCCTCATTCTCTTGGCCGGCGGCAGGGCATGCGACGAGCAGCCAGCCCGCCAGGGCGACGAGGATCGGGGAAACGGTGCGCGGGAGCATGGCTCGGTTGGGCTCGGGCCGATCAGTTCTTCACCGGCGTGGCCCCTTCCCGGATCGCGAACAGGTGGCTCTTGTTGGCGATGTAGAGCGTGTCACCCGCCACGATCGGCGTGGAGTAGACGCTGTTGCCCATGTTGATCTCGCCGATCAGGTCCTTCTCCTTCGAGAGCCTGAAGATGGAAATGTCGCCGTCCTCGTCGCCGATGTAGACCTTGCCGTCGGCGATGAGTGGCGAGCCCCAGCTGGCGGCGAGCATGTCGTGGGTCCAGTGCGGCTTGCCGGTCTTCAGGTCGACGCAGTGGAACAGTCCGCTGAAGTCGGCGACGAACAGGAGTCCGTCCTGGATGGCCACGGTGCCGCAGGTGCGGTGCATCGTCTCCTCGAACTCGAGCTTTCCGTTGCCGTTGGCGTCGAAGCCGGGGTAGTGCCAGACCGCGGCGGAATTGGGATTGGGCCGCGCCACTTCCCCCTCCTCCTTGATCACCGCCTGGTTGCGGCGGTGCGGCAGCGGCGTGTTCGGATCCTTGAGGCTCACGGCCAGTTCGGGGCTCGTGTCGCCGCGCTTCGTGGGGTCGATGCACCACAGGTGCCCCACGCCTTCGCCGTGCTCCGGATCCTCGCCGACGGCGATGTAGACCAGGCCGTCGTGAACCACCGGGGTGCCGATGATGTGGTTGCGGTCGGCGCGGCCGCCGAGCGTGTACTTCGACTCCTTGGGGTTGCAGTCGAATTTCCAGAGCAGTTTCGCCTTGCCGTTGTCGCCGCGGGAGTCGAAGGAGTAGAGCCAGCCGTCGCCGCCCCCGAAGAGCACCTGTGGCACCCCGCCGATCTCGGCGAAGGAGGGGCTCGACCACTGGCCGTGCAGCACGTTCGCGCCGGGCGAGCCGTCGGCCCAGAGCACCTTGCCATCCCGCTTGTCGACGCAGAGAAAGCTCGGGGCCTCGAAGTTCGGCAGGTTGATGTGCCCCTCGTCCACGCCGTTGCTGGTGTTGACGAACAGCAGGTCGCCGACGGCGGTGACGCTGCAGGAGCACATGTTGTGCTGCGACACCCCGAGTTGCTTCATCATGTCGAGCACCCAGACCACGTCGGCCTCGTCCTTCGCCGACACCTTCTCGGCCGTGAAGGGCCCGTCGTTCTCGCCGTCGCGGAAGCCCTCGGTGTCGAGGCACTTCACCTCGCCGCGGCTGGTGACGTACCAGAGTCTGTCGCCCTCGACGAGCGGCGCGCAGCAGATGCCCTGCAGCGGCCAGTCGTGCACGCGGCCCGTCGGGAGCTTCTCACTCGAATCCTGCCAGAGGAACGAGCCGTCCTTGATGTCGAAGGCCAGCAGGCAGCCCAGGTCGGTGGCGGCCGGGTAGCGGGACAGCCAGCCCTTGCCGTTGTTGGAGCCGACATAGGCCTTGCCGCCGGACACCACCGGGTTGCCGTAGGTCTGGCTGCCCAGCTCGGCCACCCAGGCGACGTTCGCGCTCGTCTCCGGCTTCCACTTGCCGGTGTCGGTGTCGAACTCGCCGGGCGTCCATTCCGTCGGGAGGTTCTTCGCCGGGCTGGCGTTGTTGCGCTGGGGCGAACCGCCCCACTGGTTCCAGTCGCGCGACTGGGCCGCGGCAGAGCCGGCCAGCATGCCCCAGGCGGCAATCGCGGTCAGACGGGTTACGAAGCCGAGAGACGGTGCAGTGTTCATGATTCGCTCGTTTTCATGATCAGGGGACGGGAGCCACCACCACGTTGTCGATCGAGATCTCGGAGTCCTTGGAGTTGCCGAAGAAGCCCGGGCTGCCCTGGAGGTTGCCCTGCTCGTGTGCGGCCTCGATTGTCCAGGCCGCGGGTTCCGGCTCGCCACGTGGCCAGACCTTGCCGCGCAGCAGCGCCGTGGAACCCTGCACTCGGGCCTCGAATTTCATCCTGTACCACTTCCCGGCCTCCCAGGCGAACGGGATCGTCTTCGAGAAGTGGGTGGCGACTTGCGGCGGCCAGCTGCGCACCTGCAGCTGCTGGCTGGCGCCCATCAGGTCGAGCGTGTACCTCTGGGCGATGAGGCCCATGTCGGGCATCCGGGCCTTCTCGAGTGCCGCCGCGTTGCCGAACCGCTTGGCGAAGGCGTCGGCGTCGCTGGAGGCCGCCGGCTGGGGCGTGCCGGGCTTCTCGACGCCCGTTTCCTGAGCCCGGAAGTCGGCGCTGATCGAATAGGACTTCAGTCCGATCGGGCCGATCCAGCCTTGGCTGCGGGTTCCCTTGGGGATCGTCGTCACCTTGACCAGGCACTTCGAGCCGTCGACGGTGCGGACGACGTGCCGGTAACGCATGCCGATCCACGGAAGCGGCGGCTCGCCCCGCGGCGGGCCCCCCTTGGGATCGGGCTCGAGGGCGATCTCCTCGAAGTCGAACGTCCAAGGGAGCGGCGGCATCGACCGCACCCGCGCCCGCCCCTCGAGGCCGCCCACCTTCGCGGTCACGACGGCGGCGGCATGCTTGTCGGCGGGGGCTGTGTAGCGTCCATCGGAGCCGACCGCGCCGGCCGTCGCGGAAAACTCGGCCGCCGACTCCTTCACGAACCGTCCGGCCGCGTCGAAGAGCCGCACCTTCAGCGGCAGCGTGCCGCCGGCGGCGATCTGGGCCTCGGCCGGCACGATCTGCACCCAGGCGGGCTCGCCGGCGGGGCCCTTCGTGGCCGTCGACACCTGCTGGGCGGCCGTGGCCTGCGGCTGGTCCTTGGCGGTCGGCAGGTCGGCGCTGGAGCCCAGGCAGTAGAGCCGGGCGCCGGTCGTCAGGTAGATCCTGCCGTTCCAGGCGATTGGCGATGCCGTGACCTCGTCCTCCTCGCCGAGCCGCATGCGGTTGACGATCTTCAGGCCGTCCTTCGTGGGCTCGAGCACGTGCCAGCCGCTCGTGGAGCAGACGTAGAGCTTTCCGCCGGCCACGAGCGGGCTGCCGCGAACGATGGTGCCCAGCAGCTTCTGCGGCTTGCCTACCGGCTCGCCCGTTCGCTTGTCGAAGGCGTAGACCTTGGCGCCGTCGTCGATGAAATAAACTCGGTCGCCGAGTGCGACGGGCATCGACCGGCCGTCCATCACCCCCTTCCGCTGCCAGAGCACGTTGGCGGCGGTGATGTCACCCGATCCCGAAGCCTTGAACGCCGTGGCCGAGCCCATCGTCGTGTTGTCGAGGTTTTCTTCGGCCTGCGAGATCCACACCGTGCCGTCCTCGACGAGCGGGGCGACGTTGAGGCCGCGCCGCGAGAGCTTGAAGTTCCACACGGGCTTGCCGGTCCGCGGCTGGAAGTTCCAGACGCTGCCGTCGCTCGACCCGAAGATGAGCGCCGCCTGACCGCCGACGTTCGCAAGGGACGGCGTGCTGTAGGTCGTGTCCTCCGGGAGCTCCTTGGTGCCGTTCATCCAACGGACATCGCCGGTCGCCGAGTCCATGCCGAGGAAGCGGTGGGCTGGCCGGGCCGTGTCGCCCCAGCCGGTGACGACGGCGCTGGCGATCACCAGATCCTCGAACACGACGGGAATGTTGGTGCGGCCGCCGTAGGTGGAGAGAAACCCGAACTCCTCGTGGAGCGACCGCTGCCACTTGGTGCGGCCGGTGGCGGCGTCGATGGCGGTGAACGCGCCGCACACGCCGTGTGCGAAGACGGTGTTGGTGACCGGGTCGGCGACGACGGCCGACCAGCCGACTCGCTCCGCCGGGACGTCCGAAAGGTAGACGTTGAAGACGTTTTCCCAGAGCTTCTTGCCCGTCGTCGCATCGAGGCAGAGCACTTTCTCCGCCTCCTCCTTCGTGCCGGGCTTATGCCGCACGAGCGTGAACAGCTTCCCGCCCATGATCACCGGCGTGGAGATGCCCCCCGCCTCCGCGTTCTTCCAGAGGACGTTCGTGCCCCGCTCCGGATCGAACGAGGTGACGAGCGGCGCGGCCGCAGCGAGGTCGCGGTTCTGCTGCGGTCCGCGCCAGTCGGGCCAGTC
>JBIJCD010000209.1:0-6619 GCA_044344895.1 Pirellulales bacterium
CCCCCTGTTTCCGAGGTCGATCCGGATCGCATCACGCAGATTTCCGTGATCAACGCCCTGCTGCTCGGCCGGTTCGAAGGGACCGTGCCGTTCGCCGCGCTGTTGACGGACGGAGACTTCGGGCTCGGGACGCTCGATGCGCTGGATGGCGAACTCGTGGTGCTGGACGGCCGCGGCTACCAGATCAAGAGCGACGGGGCGGTGGTGGAGGTGGGGCCGCGGAGCATGATCCCGTTCGCGGTCGTCACGCCCTTCGGGCAGGACGGTGAATTGCCGTGCCCCGCGGCCGACTCACTGGCCGGGCTCGAGCGGGCCATCGACGCCGCCGTGGGGCACCCCAACAACTTCGTGGCCATCCGGATCGATGCGGACCTGGCCTCGGCCACGCTGCGTAGCGTGCACCCGCAGTCGAAGCCCTACCGGCCGATCAACGCCCGCAAGGATTTTCAGTCGGTGTGGACACGCGAGGATCTCCGCGGCACCTTCGTCGGCATCCGCAGTCCGGTATGGGCGCAGGGCGTCACGGTCCCTGGATTCCACTGGCATTTTCTGGCCGCCGACCGCCGCAGCGGCGGCCACGTGCTCGACTGCCACGTCCGCGGCGGCACCATCCGTTTCGACATCTGCGGCAGCTGGCTGGTGAAACTCGACGAGTCGGCCGACTTCAACGGTGTGGATCTGTCGGCCGACATGCGGGATGAACTGGAACGCATCGAACGGATCCGCGGTCCGCGGCCGGCAACGTCGTCCGCCGGGCCGGCCGAGCCGCGGTGAGCGATTCGTCGGAACGTAGGTACGATGGTATGCGGTTCTCCACCACCGAGCCCTCCGAATCGACGGCCCCATGAAGCGTTCCAGAAAGAGGCCGTCAGCCCGGCAGCCGGCGGCGTCGGATCGGCCGCGAGCGTCGGCGGGCGGTCGCCCGCCCGGGCCACCGATCCGCCACAAGAGCCGGGCCGAGGAGACCTACCACGGACTGCGGGCCTGCCTTGCGATCTTCGCCCGCCGTCCCGAGGACATCATTCGGGTATACGTCACGGCCGAGCGGCGCCGGGATGCCGCGGCGCTGCTGCGGCACTGTGCCGAGGCCCGCAAGGGCTTCCAGATCGTCCCCGCGGAGAACATCGCGCGGATCAGCGGCTCGACCCACCACGAGGGCATCGCGATCCTGGCCCGGGCCGGCCGGCGCTGGACGCTCGCGGAGTTGCTGCGCGCGGTGGAGTCGGGAGCGAGCACCGGCCCGTTGCTCTACCTCGACGGCGTGCAGAATCCCCACAACCTCGGCGCGATGCTCAGGACCGCATCGCACTTCGGCGTGGCCGCGATCCTCGGGCCGCGGGGCGGAGTGCCCACGCTCTCGCCGGCGGCGGTCCGCGTGGCGGAGGGGGCTGCCGAGTTCGTTCCGGTGTGCGATCTCGAGCAACCCGTCGCCGACCTCCGGGTGCTCAAGCGACAGGGTTTCGCCATCGTGGCGACGTCGAGCCATCGCGGCCGGTCCGCCTTCGATGCCTCGGCCGCCTGGGGGCCGAAGCTGGTGCTCGTGCTCGGCAGCGAGGCAGAGGGCGTGTCGCCGGCGATCGCCGCCGTCGCCGACGAACGCGTGCAGATTCCCGGCACGGGGGCGGTGGAGAGCCTCAACGTGTCGGTAGCCTGCGGCATTCTGCTGAGCGAATGCCGGCGGCACGGGAGCCGCCGGCCGGCGGCCGTCAACGCGTCCGAGGCTTCACGCTCAGGCACTTGAGCGTGTGCTCGTCGCGGACGTAAAGCTTGCTGGCGGCGAGAGCCGGCAGCGCCCGAACGGGGCCAGGCGGGAAGGGATTCGCCTGCGCGAGTACCTGCATGCCCGCGGAATCGGGTTTGATGAGCATGAACTCGCCGTCGGTCTTGACGGCGATCAGCTTACCGTCGGCGAACAGCAGCGTGCCGTAGCCGATGCCCTCCGTCCACATCACCTCGCCATCCGCCTGCCTGAGGCACTTCAGTTCCGCCGGAGGCTGGTCGTCACGGCCGTCGAACGCGTAGAGAAAGCCGCCCAGGGCGATCGGCGTGCAGTACTGCGAGGCCAGCGCGGTGGTGCCGCCCCACACCTTGTTCATGCGGGTGCGGTCGAACGACCCGTAGATCGACCCGACGCCGTAGGATGACGTGACGAGCAGATGGTCGGCTCCGGACTTTCCCGCCAGCACGAGCGGGTTGGCGGCGTTCACCGTCGGCCCGCGGGCGCCGAAAGAGAACTGCCAGCGCACAGCGCCGGTGGATGGATCGAGGAGCACGACGGCATAACGCGTGATCACGAGCAGGTGCGGAACGTCGTTGAGCTTGCAGACCGCGGGCGACGAATAGCTGGCCCGCTCGCTCGTCTTGGTCCAGACCGTTTTTCCTGTGGCGGCGGCGAAACCCACGATGCCGGCCTCCTTCGACCCGCCCCCGACGTTGACGACGACGATGTTCCCCACGACGATCGGGGTGCTGCCCGCACCGAAGTAGCCAGGCTGGGCGTTGAAGTCGGTGTGCGTGTCCCGTTGCCAGAGCTCTTCGCCGGTCGTCGCGTCGCAGCAGGTGAGAATTCCCTGGGCGCCGTAGGTAAAGACCCTGTTGTCCTGGACGACGGGGACGCAGAGCGGGCCGTTCCCTCCGCCCACCTGCGGGGCGAAAGTCGTGGGGTAGGCGTGCGTCCAGAAGGTCTTGCCGGTCGCGGCATCGAGCGACTCGATCGTTTCCTGGTCGTCGACGCGGTGGAAGAGCACCACCCGTTTGGCCGCCACCGCCACGCCGGCATAGCCGCTGCCGACCTCGCGCTGCCAGAGGGTCGGGGGACCTTCTTTCGGCCACTCGTCCGCCAGCTGTTCGTCGGCGTCGGCGATGCCGTTGCGATTCGGCCCGAGGATCTGGGGCCACTCGCCTGCGGCCGCAGCATGTGCCGCGGCAAGGACGAGCACGATGCCTACGGCTCCGCGGAAACGGATGGACATGACCGACATTCGATCCTCGACACAACCGACCTTGGCGACCAAACCGTCATCATACTCTCACTTCGTTTCGACGTTGACCCCAAAAAGATCGGCGGGTGCCCCGGGGCCGAAGAGCGGCCAGTGAGGCCTTTTTTCAGCCATGGACGCCGGCATGCGCGGTGGCCCAGGGACCGCTGCACCGGGCCCAAGGGACTCAGCCGACGGGGGCATCCGGAGACCGGGGCACGGCCCGGTCGTCCACGAACCGATCGGGCGCCAGAAAACCTACCGGGTGGGAAGTCCGCCCGTCGATGGCCAAGTCCGCCAGCACCTCTCCGATCACACTGGCGAACTTGAATCCGTGGCCCGAAAAGCCGGCGGCGATGGCCACGCGGGAGTGATCCGGATGGATGCCCACGACGAAGTGACCGTCGGGGGACATGGTGTAGAGGCACACGGCGTGGTCGGTGAGTGTCCGCGGCAGGCCGGGCAGATGGGACGCCAGTGCCGCCTCGACGCTCGCTTGTTCGCGAGGGTCGATCTGCCGGTCGACGGCGAGGGGATCGCCGACGGCGACGCCCCCCGTGTGCTCGGCGACCTTCACGCCGCGTGCGTCGAGGGGCGGGAAGCCGTAGAAGAACCCCGCCGGCGTGTCGAAGGCGAAGCAGGGCAGGCCGTGGGCATCCGCCGCGCTGCCGCTGGCCGCGGCGGCACCGTACCAGAAGAGTGATTTTCGCAGCACGTGGAGCGGCAGCGCCGGCAGTTGGATCAGGTCGTGGGCCCACGGGCCCGCCGCGATCACGAGACGGTCGGCACGATAGGGGCCACGGTCGGTCTCCACGACGACGTGGCTGCCGCCTGCGGCCGTCCGCCAGCCGTGGACGGTGACGCCGTGCTCGAGCTTCGCGCCCATCCGTTCGGCGGCCGCGGCGTGCGCGCGGACGCACTCCTCGACGAACAGATAGCCACCGCACGCTTCGTGCACGGCCGACCACTCCTCCGGCAGCCGCAGGAGTGGCCAGCGATCCATGGCGTCGCGAGCCGCCATGCGCTCGACCGGCAGGCTGTGCACCGCCGCCGAGCGGAGCGTCCCGGTGATCACCTCGCCGTTCGGCGGGCCAGCCACGATCAGCCCCGACTCGACCAGCAGCGGTCGGCCGGCGGCTGATTCGAGCGACCGCCATAACGCGTAGCTGCGGCGCAGCAGCGGTACGTAGTCGGGGTGCTCGAAGTAGGCCATGCGGATGAGCCGCGTTTGCCCATGCGAGCTGCCCCGTGCATGACCGGGAGGGAAGCGGTCGAGTCCGCACACCCGGACGCCGCGGTCGGCGAGATGCATCGCGGCCGATGCCCCCATGCCGCCGGTGCCGACGACGATGACGTCGAAACGTTCCACGCACTACCTCGTGCCGGCTGAAGGTGTGTCGCAAGAGACCGCAGGCCGCCGCCGACGGGTCGGTGGGAGTCCTGCGGCATCCGGGACCGCCGGGTGTCCGGCTCAATGTATGCCGACCGGACCGGGGACCAAAGTCGGCCCGCCGGCCGTTGAGGTCGCCTCGGCGGCGGTTGGCTGCCGGGCCCGCCGACTCGCGACCACTCGGCCGCGGCCGCTTCCCTTCCCGGATCATCACCCGCGTCGCTACAGTCTCGAGCGTCGCGACGTGGATGACGGTCGATGCCGGCCCCCCGGGCGGCCCGCGGAGGAGCCATGAGGATCACGTTCACGCAGTCGGGCGGTTTCGTCGGTGCGGTGAAGGCCTGCACGGTCGATACGGCCGTGCTCGCGGCACCAGACCGCCGGGAGGTCGAGGCCCTGGTGGCTGCCAGTGGCCTCACTGAATCGTGCGAGCTGGTTGCTTCCGGTGGCCGCGACCGCCGTGTCTACGAGATCTCGATCGAAGACGTCGCTGCCGGACGGCCGTCCGGCGTGCGAAAGGTCGTCTGCGATGATGCCAGCGTGCCCGCCGCCGCGCGGCCACTCGTCGCGTTTCTGGCCTCCCGGGCCAGGCCTGCGCCACCGGTCGGCGAGGGCGGGGCACCATGACCGAGCCAGGTATCGCCGCGCTCAGTGCGCGGCTCCCCGAGGCGGCGCGCGGCTACGTCATCCGGCTGCTCGCCGCCCAGCCCGTCGACGTGCGGCTCAGCCGCCCGCGGAGGACGCGGCTGGGCGATCACCGCGGGCCGACGCCGCTCGTGCCGCGCCATCGGATCTCCGTCAACGAAGACCTCAACCCCTACGCCTTGCTCACCACGCTGCTGCACGAGCTCGCCCATGCGGCCACGTGGGATCGGCACAGGCGGCGTCGGCTCAAGCCGCACGGTCGAGAATGGAAGGCCGAGTTCGAGCGGATCCTGCTGCCGGTGGTGGCGGGAAGCATGCTGCCCGCGGACATCACCGCGGCGCTGGCGCGATCGTTGCAGAATCCTACGGCGGCCACCTGCAGTGACCGGCTGCTGATGCTCGCGCTGGCCCGCTACGATCCGGCCGACCGGGGCGGCGTGTTCGTGGAGTCGCTCGAGGTGGGAACGATCTTTCGCACCGACTCCGGTCGGACGTTTCGCCTCGGACCCCGGCTGCGGACCCGGTATCGCTGCATGGAGCCCCGGACGGGCCGCGAGTACCGTCTGCACGGGCTGTGTCGCGTGGTGCCGGTGCCGTCGGACCGCTGATGCGGCGGTGTGGTGTCGGACCTGGTGCGGACCGGCGTCGCCGTGGCTACCGCGATGCCGAGCGGGTGTGTCGGCGGCGGACGCTGTTGCCGTAAACATGGAGCGGCCGGTTGGGCCGCTTCTCGATCGGTGTCGCCTTGATCTTTTCCCGGGATTCGCCGAACGTGACCACCCGGGGATCGAAGTTCGCGTCACGGGCGGCCGCTTCCGGTAGGAACGCCGTCGCCGCCACGATCGCCACCATGATCGACCGTCCGCTCCAGCCAGCCATCGCCTGTATGCTCCTGCCCATGCCGTTCGTCCGACCGCGTCACGATTCCTTTCTTGGGCAATCGGATCGGTTTGTCCAGGAATCGAATCCGCCAACCGGCGGCCCGTCGGTTTGGCATATCCGTTATCCGCGGAACGGGTCTCCGCAGGACCGCTGCCGGCGGGCCGCCGGTCGGGCATCCACCGCAGGCAGGGGCATGATGAGGCTCTCGGGTGGTTGGCTGGCGATGGCGGCGACGGCCCTGGGCCTGTGCGTCGTGGTCGGCGGGCTGGCCCGTGGCCAGGGGGTCGCCGCGCCGGCGCCGGGCCCAAAGACCGCGGCCGTTCCGGCCGCGGTGACCGGCCGCTGGGTCGACCTTACCCATGCGTTCGACGACCGCACGATCTACTGGCCCACCGAGAAGGGGTTCCGATTCGAGCCGGGCCGCAACGGGCCGACCGCCAAGGGCTACTACTACGCCGCCAATCGGTTCGCGACCGCCGAGCACGGCGGCACGCACCTCGACGCGCCGCGGCATTTTGCGGCCGCCGGGTTGACGGCCGATGCCATTCCGCTCGAGCAGCTCATGGGTGAGGCGGTCGTGGTCGACGTGACCGGGCCGTGTGCGGCGAATCCAGTCTACGAGGTGACCCCCGACGATCTCATGGCCTGGGAGGAGCGGCACGGCCGGCAGCTGGTGGACGTGATCGTGCTGCTCCACACCGGCTGGGGGACGAAGTGGCCCGAC
>JBIJCD010000010.1:0-22250 GCA_044344895.1 Pirellulales bacterium
GGAGGTGCATGCGCGGCTGGTTGCGACCAACTGGATCCGGACGGTGCTTTGGACCGCCCGCCTCGGGGCCGTTTGGGCGCTGACGGCGGCCTGGATGGCCGCCTCCAACCCCTCTTGCACCACACCCCCGGCGTCCCTAACCTCCCCGCCCGATTCCCGCCGGTGAGCGGATCGCGGTGCCGCCCAGGAGCGGCAGGCCGGCGGTCAGCCGTGCCCCGGCGACCAGGGAGGTGCCCATGCCCATCACGCTCGCAGAACTCGCCGGACACGTCGGCGGAACGCTCGTCGGTCCCGGCAGCCTTCCGATCGCCGGCGCCGCCACGCTCGAGACGGCCGGCGCCGCCGACGTCACCCTCATCGATGCACCCGACAAGCTGCACCTGCTCGCCAAGAGCCTGGCCGCGGCGGCGATCGTGCCCGCGGGCTCCGGCCCGCTCGATCGGCCGACGGTCGAGGTGAGCGACGTGCACGCCGCGTTCGCGGCGGTGATCACCCGGCTGCGGCCTTCCCGGGCGGCGGCCCGCGTCGGCGTCAGCCCGCTGGCCGTGGTCGACCGATCGGCGCGGCTCGGAACCGACGTCGACATTCACCCATTGGCCACGGTCGGAGCCGACGTGGAGATCGGCGCGGCCGTGACGATCCATTCCGGCGCGCGGATCATGGCGGGCTGCCGGATCGGCGCCGGCACGGTCGTCTTCCCCAACGCGGTGCTCTACGACAACACGATCGTGGGGGCCCGCTGCCTGATCCATGCCAACGCCGTGCTCGGGGCGTATGGCTTCGGCTACAAGGTGGTCGACGGCGGCTATCGCCTGTCGGCCCAGCTCGGTTGGGTGGAACTTGGTGACGACGTCGAAATCGGTGCGGGCACGACGGTCGACCGGGGCACCTACGGGGCCACGACGATCGGCGCGGGCACGAAGCTCGACAACCTCGTGATGATCGCCCACAACTGCCGGCTCGGCCGCCACAACATGATCTGCTCGCAGGTCGGCGTGGCGGGGAGCACATCCACGGGCGACTGGGTGGTGATGGCCGGTCAGGTCGGCGTCCGCGACCACGTGCACATCGGCGACAAGGCGGTGCTCGGTGCCCGCTCCGGCGTCTCCAACGACGTGGCCCCCGGCATCACGGTGTTGGGCGAGCCCGCCATCGAGCTTCGCGACCGGAAGCTGCAGCTGGCCACGATCAGCAAGCTGCCCGAGATGCGGAAGGACCTCAAGCAGCTCGCCACCCGGGTGCAGGCGCTGGAGTCGGCCGCCGGACGCGGCGACGCGTGCTTGGAGCAGCCCCGGCAGGGAGACCGGGCCGCCTGATGCGGCGGCGATCAGGGACTGGTGGCATGAAGACCGACGAACGATCCGGAACCATGACGAAGAACGGACCGCAGGACACAGGTGCGGCGCTGACGGGCGAGACAATCGGCATCCTGGCCGGCTGGGGCCGGTATCCGGTGGCGGTGGCCGAGGCGATCCGCCGCCGCGGCGGCCGCACCGCGATCCTCGCGATCCGCGACCATGCCGACGCGGCACTCGAGCCGCTGGCCGACGTCTACGGCGAGGTGGGTGTGGCGCAGCTCGGTGGAGCGATCGACTTCTTCCGCCGCCACGGCGCCGCGCGGGCCACGATGGCCGGCAAGATCCACAAGACGAAGCTCTTCGGTCGCCAGGCGTGGCGACGGCACCTGCCCGACCTCGTCGGCCTGGTGACGTTCTGGCCCCACTTCGTGAGCCGCCGCCGCGACAACCGCGACGACTCGCTGCTGGCCGCCATCACCGCCGCCTTCGACGGCCGGGGCGTCCGCATCTGCCCCGCGACCGACTTCGCACCGGAGCTGCTCGCCGATGGCGGCCTGCTCGCCGGCCGGCCGCTGTCCGCCACGCAGGAGGCCGACGTCGCGTTCGGCTGGCGGCTGGCCAAGGAACTCGGTCGGCTCGACATCGGGCAGACGGTGGTGGTGAAGAACCGGGCACCATTGGCGCTGGAGGCGATCGAGGGCACCGACGAGTGCATCCGCCGAGCCGGCCGGCTGTGCGCCTCGGGCGGCATGGTGGTGGTGAAGGTGGCCAAGCCCCGGCAGGACCTCCGGTTCGACATGCCGACGATCGGCATCGGCACGCTGCAGTCGCTGCGGGCGGCCGGGGCGAGCGTCCTGGCCGTCGAGGCCGATCGCACGATCCTCGTCGACCCCAATGAACTGGCCGACTTCGCCCACCGCAGCGGGATCACGATCGTGAGCCTCTACGACGACTCGGGCGCCCCGCGGCAGGCCGCCGCTGCCTGAGCCCGTCGCGGCCATATACTCGGGGACGGCATGCGTACCACCGTCCTTCTCGCGATCCTCGTGTTGGCCCCGTGCGCCGCGGCTCCGTGGGCTGCGGCCCAGCCGGCTGCGGCCCGGTCTCCCTTGGCCATCGACGACCGCGTCGACACCGGCGTCGCGGTTCCACCGGCGCCACCCTTCCACATGGGAAGAGAGATCGCGCAGACCATGCACTACACGGGCGCTCCGTGGCTGGTCCGCGAGAGCCGGCAGCGTGAGGAAGACTGCCGGATGCTGCTCGACGCCCTCGGGGTACAGCCGGGGCAGACGGTCTGCGACATGGGCTGCGGCAACGGCTTCTACACGCTCCAGTTGGCCCGGATGGTCGGCCCGCGCGGCCTCGTCTACGCCGTCGACATCCAGCCGGAGATGCTGCGGATGCTCGTCCACAACGCCACCGCGGCGGGGCTGAAGAACATCCGTCCGGTGCTGGGCACGCCGATCGATCCGAGGTTGCCGAAGGAGGCGATCGACATGGTGCTGTGCGTCGACGTCTACCACGAGTTTTCACACCCCGAGGCGATGCTTGCGCGGATCCGCGAAAGCCTCGCGGCCGACGGGCGTCTGGTGCTGGCGGAGTTTCGCGGCGAGGATCCGGCCGTGCCGATCAAGCCGCTGCACAAGATGACGAAGGCCCAGGTGCGGGCGGAGCTGGAACCGGCGGGTTTCGAGGTGGTCAGGGAATTCGACCGGCTCCCCTGGCAGCACCTGCTCTTCATGGGCGTCCGGACGGGTGCCCAGAACGGGGGTGTCCCAGCCGCGGAACCGCCTGCCCAAGGGCCATCCAGCCCAGGAAAATAGCGTCAAATCGCGATTGTTCGCTGCTCCGGGCAGCCAAAAACCGCCTGGGCGAGGCGGGTGAGAGCGATTTTTCCGACTGTATTGCTTCGGCCGGTTGCATCATCCATACTTTTTTCCGCGAGGCATGGATGTCGCGATGGCTGGCTTGCCCCTTCGGGACGGGGCGACCCTTTGCAGAGTGGCTGCCTCCTGATGACACGCACTCCCCCCTCCAGCGGGTTCCTTCCGACCGCTTCCCGCGACCCGCGCGGGGGCTCCCTCGATCCCGCTGTCGGTCCCGGCGCGGATTGCACGGGTGCCGAGTCCGCCGCCCCCAACTGGATGCTCGGCGACAATCCGGTGATGCGCCGGATCGCCCGCTCCATCGAGCGGGCCGCCGAAGTCGAGTGCACGGTGCTGTTGTCGGGGGAGACCGGCACCGGCAAGGAGATGTGGGCCAGGCTGCTGCATCGCAGCGGCCCGCGACGTGACAAGATCTTCGTGCCGGTGAATTGCGCCGCGCTGACGGCGACGCTGGCCGAGAGCCAGCTCTTCGGCCACGAACCCGGTGCCTTCACCGGTGCCAAGGGGCGGGCGCTCGGCGTGTTTCGCGCTGCACGGGGCGGCGTCGTCTTTTTGGACGAGATCGGCGAGATGCCGCTCGAGCTGCAGCCGAAGCTCCTGCGGGTGCTGCAGCAGCGGGAGGTGATGCCCGTCGGTGCAGAGCAGCCTGTGTCGATCGACGTGCAGGTGGTGGCCGCCACCAACCGAAATCTGGAGAAGGAGGTCGAGCAGGAGAGGTTCCGCGAGGATCTCTACTATCGCCTCAACATGATCGAACTGCGGGTGCCTGCCCTGCGGGAGCGGATCGAGGACATCCCCGCGTTCATCGATTTCTTCTCGCGGCAGTGCGCGGCGCGGTATCGGCTGCCCGTGTGGCGTCCCTCCGCCGACGTGGTGGCGAGGTTCTGCGCGTTTCCCTGGCCCGGCAACGTCCGCCAACTCGAGCACGTGATCGAGCAGGCCTACGTCCTGCAGACCGAGCCACAGCTGCCGGTGCGGGCGGCGGTTCCCACCGCGCCGGCCGGCCTACCCTGCCTCGATCTGGCGACGCTCCGCGAGCGGGCCATCCGTCAGGCACTGGAGGCCACCCGTGGCCACAAGGCCCGGGCTGCCAAGCTGCTCGGCGTGCATGCCAACACGATGACCCGGCTGCTGAAGGAACTCGACCGACCCGCGACGGGCGGCGACGGGGCCGAGTGCTGATCCCACGCGTGGCCCGGCTCAGGGCAGGCGGCAGGTGCCGTCCTCGCACGAGCCGGCGATGAGCATCCGGCGGCGAGCCACGAACGCGTAGAGCCGTTGCCACAGAGGCATCGTTCCCGGCAGGTGCAGCAACACCGCCAGCGGCCAGAGCGGCACGAGCCGTCGTGACAGGTAGCGGACCGCATCCGCCCCGCCGCGGGCGTTGCCGCGGCGATCCACGACGTACATCTGCTGCTCGAGGCTCTCGGGCGGGATCTCCGGGAAATCGCGGCCCACGCTCGGGTCATGCAGCGACGTGAAGGCCAGCCTGCCCGTCGGATCGAGCCGCCGCAGGATCGCGATTTGGCTGCGACAGAAGCGGCAGTGGCCGTCGTAGAGAACGGTGTCGCTGGCCGGATGGTGGCGGGTGGTGATCATGGGCGATGGGGATGCGGCAGCCTGCGCTCCCCCTCCATCCAACCGCAGGGCGACGGCTGTCCTAACGAACGCCCTGCCGGCGGCTCACCGGAACCGGGTCTCCGCACCGAGTGCGGCCATTCCGCCCTTCGCCGCGGACGAGGGCAGCCCGCAGAAGTGCAGGATCGTGACGGCGCCCGCGGAGATCAGGCTCCAGGGGGCCCAATCCGGCGCCGCGAACACTCGGGGTTCTCCGCGGCCGTCCATCGGCAGGACGACCGCCGAGTCGATGAGCAGCAGCTCCACGCCGGCCAGGCAGGCGGCGATGCCGGCCGCCAGAAACACGCTCTTCCACATGGCTGCCAGCGGCCGCTGCGGGCCCTTGTCTCCGATCGTCCAGCGTTTCGGCGCACCGCGGGTGCGTGCGTCCTCGGGAAGCTATCGACCAGTGCGGCCCGGCGACTGCACCGGCCGGGCGACGGCGACGGGTCGTCCGGGTGATGCCGATTGGGCGGCCGCTTCGGCCGCACGGGCGTGGGCGGATCAGCCGGAAACCTCGCCCGGCCCCAGGACCGCGTCGGCCGACTCCGGCGACACGGGGCGGGGAACCCGCCGCTCCGTTTCCGTTCCCGGCACGAGCTGCGGCGTGCCCATCGCCGACTCGATGATGCCGCGGAGCTCCTCGCCGTCGATCACCTCCCGCTCGATCAGCCGCTGCGTGATCGCCTCCAGCGCCGCCCGCCTCGATTCCATGATCCGGCGGACCCGCTCCATGGCGGTGTCGATGATGCGGCGGACCTCCTCGTCGATCTCCCGGGCGGTCTGCTCGCTGTGGCTCCGCGCGGCGGGCATGTCGGCCCCGGCCCCGGCCAGGAACGGCGACCGCGGGCTCTCGCGGTAGGCCACGCGACCCAGCCGGCTCATGCCGTAGTCCATCACCATCGAGCGGGCGATCTCGCTGGCCCGCTCGAGGTCGTTTTGGGCCCCGGTCGACACGTCGGCGTAGACCATCTCCTCCGCGATCGTGCCGGCGAGGAGCACCTCGATCCTGCTCTCGAGCTCGCTCTGCGTCCGCAGGTATCGATCGTCCTCGGGCCGCTGCATGGTGTAGCCCAGCGCCGCCCAGCCGCGCGGGATGATCGACACCTTGTGCACGGGGTCGGTGTTGGGCAGGGAGAAGGCGACCAGCGCGTGGGCGGCCTCGTGGTAGGCGACACGCTTCTTCTCGTCCTCGTGGATGACCCGCTTCTTCTTCTCGAGTCCGGCCGTCACCCGCTCGACGCCCTCGTTGAATTCCTGCATGCCGACGGATGTCTTGTTGTTGCGGGCGGCCAGCAGCGCGGCCTCGTTGACGAGGTTGGCCAGGTCCGCCCCCACGAATCCCGACGTGATCCTGGCGATCTCCTCGAGGTTGACGGCCGGATCGAGCTTCACGTTGGCGACGTGTACCCGCAGGATAGACTCGCGGCCGCGGACATCGGGCCGGTCGACCAGCACGTGCCTGTCGAACCGGCCGGGTCTCAGGAGCGCGGGATCGAGCGTCTCGGGACGGTTGGTTGCCGCCAGCACGATCACGCCGCTGTTGGTGCCGAAGCCGTCCATTTCCACGAGCAGCGCGTTGAGCGTCTGCTCGCGCTCGTCGTGCCCGCCCACGACACTCGAGCCACGGGTCTTGCCCAGCGCATCGAGTTCGTCGATGAAGATGATGCAGGGCGCCTTGGCGGCAGCCTGCTGGAACATGTCGCGGACCCGCGCGGCGCCCACGCCTACGAACATCTCCACGAAATCGCTGCCCGAGAGGCCGAAGAACGGCACACCGGCCTCCCCCGCGATCGCCTTGGCCAGCAGCGTCTTGCCGGTGCCGGGCGGGCCGACCAGGAGTACGCCCTTGGGGATGTGGCCGCCGAGCAGCTGGTACTTCTCCGGGCTGCGCAGGAACTCCACCACCTCGCGAAGCTCGTCGACCGCCTCGTCGATGCCCGCCACGTCGTCGAAGGTGATGCCAAGATCCTCCTGGGCGTACATCTTGCCGCGACTGCGGCCGAAGGCCATCGGGCTGCCGGCGCCGCCGATCCGCCGCATCATCGCGAAGAACAGCACACCGAAGAGGCCGGTGAGGAACAGCATCGGCAGCCAGTTGCGCCAGGGGCTCGGCGCCTCCTCGTAACGGAACGGCACGCCGTGTTCGGAGAGCTGCCGCATGAGCTGGCTCTCGGAGTTTTCGCTGGGCAGCTTCGCCGTGCGGAACCGTCGCAGCGTCGACCGGCCGTCGCTGCCGGCTGCCTTCACCGGGCGGGCGGCGTCTGCGTCGTCGCCGCGGGCCGCGGCGGCATCCCCGCCGGCGAGCTCGCGGACGGTGCCCGACACCTGGAAGGCCCCGATGACCACGTCCCGCAGGTCGCCGTAGCGGGCCGCGTGCCGGCCGTCACCGCCGGTGCGGGCGATCTCGACCCAGCTGATCGCCGCGTCGTCGCCCGCGGGCTTGTCGGCCGCGGCCGCGGCCGCTCCATCCGGCGGCCGGTCGGCGGCCTGGATGAGCTTCTCGAGGTCGCTGTACGAAAGCTCGATCTCCGGCGTTGAACCGATCAGGCTCATGGCGAACAGTCCCGCCACGCCAGCGGCGATCAGGGACCAGAGCAGGTTGTTGGAGCCGCCCATGGCGGGCTTGCGGTCCGAAGGTCGCCGAGGGTCGCGTTTCTTCGCCATGCGGTGGGAAAGCCCTTTCAAGCATGCCTGCCATCGGCCCGTCGCGGGCCGCATCGACTCCCATACTATGCGGGGAAAAAGCCCGCGACAAACGCGTTCTGAAGTGGAAGTTTCAGGAGCGAACTTCTAGACTTGCAGCGTCGTCTCCACCGCGTCGCGGCCCCGTTGCCATGCCTTCCATCCCCCGCAGCGCCGTGAACCCGTCGGCGGCAGGCGGCGTCGCGGTGGGAGAGATGGCGGCCGAGATCGGCCGTGGGAATGCCCCGCTACGGGTGGCCGTGCTGGGATCCACCGGTAGCATCGGCACAAGCACGCTGGACGTGATCGCGGCGTCCGCCGGCCGGCTCTGCCCCTTCCTGCTGGCCGCCAATCGGAGCGTCGGGCCGTTGCTCGCCCAGGCGCACGCCTGTCGGCCGAGGTGGGTGGCGGTCGTCGACCCCGCCGCGGCGGCCCAGATCGGCCCCGCGGCCCTGCCTGAAGGGACGCGGCTGGCGGTGGGGCCGGAGCAGCTCGACGATCTCGTGCAGGCGCCGGA
Source organism: Pirellulales bacterium (assembly GCA_044344895.1). Lineage (GTDB taxonomy): Bacteria > Planctomycetota > Planctomycetia > Pirellulales > UBA1268 > CAMCQY01. Next base: position 8,007 of record JBIJCD010000010.1, read on the forward strand.
GGTCGACCGCGTGGTGTCGGCCATCGTCGGGGCCGCGGGTCTGCGGAGCACGTGGGCGGCGCTCGAGGCCGGCAAGACCGTGGCGCTGGCCAACAAGGAGACGCTCGTCATGGCCGGCCCGCTGGCCATGCGGCTCGCCGCCCGGACGGGCGGCAGCATCGTGCCGGTCGACAGCGAGCACTCGGCGATCCACCAGGCGCTGCGGAGCGGCACCGGCGCCGAGGTGCTGCGGATCGTGCTCACCGCCAGCGGCGGCCCGTTTCGCACGCGGCCGCAGGAGACGCTCGTGCACGCGACCCCGGCGGAGGCGCTGAGGCACCCCACGTGGTCGATGGGGCCGAAGATCACGATCGACTCGGCGACGATGATGAACAAGGCGCTGGAACTGATCGAGGCCCGCTGGCTCTTCGGCGTGCCGGCGGCGAAGCTCGCCGTGCTCGTCCATCCGCAGTCGATCGTCCATTCGATGGTCGAGTTCGTGGACGGGTCGGTCATGGCCCAGTTGAGCCCGCCCGACATGCGGCTGCCCATCCAATACGCGCTCCTCCATCCGCACCGTACCGCCGGCCCGGCGCGGCGGTTCGACTTTTCCCAGGCGATGACGCTGGTTTTCGAGCCGCCCGACCCGGCGCGGTTCCCGGCGGTCCGCCTCGGGCACGAGGCGGCGGATCGCGGTGGCACCTGCGGCGCCGTGCTCAACGCGGCCAACGAGCAGGCGGTCGGCGGCTTCCTCGAGGGCCGCCTGCGGTTCACCGACATCGTGGACGTGTGCGCGCGGGTGCTCGACGAGCATCCTTTTCAGCCCGATCCGTCGCTCGACGAGGTTCGTCGACTCGACGCCTGGGCCAGGCAGGAGGTCGTGAAGTGGGCGAGTGCGTGATGGTGGCGGGGCTGTTCCCGGCGGCGACGCTGGCGGCGGGAGGGTGGCTGTCGTGGATCGTCCAGCCGGCGAGCTGGTGGGTGATCCTGCAGGTCGCGCTCGGCCTGGGATTCGTGATCTTCGTGCACGAACTCGGCCACTTCCTCGTGGCGAAGGCCTGCGGCGTGAAGTGTGAAAAGTTCTTTCTCGGCTTCGACGTGGGCGGACTCAAGCTCGCCAGCTTCAAGTGGGGTGAGACGGAATACGGCATCGGGGCGCTCCCGCTGGGCGGGTACGTGAAGATGCTCGGTCAGGACGATAATCCGGCTGCGGCGGCCCAGGAGGCCCATCGTGCTCGGGCGATGATCGAGTCGGGGGACCTGCCGCACGAGCCGACGTCGGATCCGCATCCCGCTTGGGATCCGCGGAGCTATCCGGCCCAGAGCGTGCCGGAGCGGATGGCGATCATCTCCGCGGGAGTGATCATGAACGTGATCTTCGCCGTGCTGATGGCGTCGTGGGCGCTGGGGCTGGGCGTGCGGGAGATGACCTGCGAGCTCTCGAGCGTGCGGCCGGGCGGCGCGGCCTGGCGGTCTGGGCTGCGGACGGGCGACCAGATCACCGCCATCGGCGGCCGCAAGAACCCGATCTTCACCGACCTGCGCAACGGCGTCACCCTCGGCGATGTCGCGAAGGGTGTCGAATTCACCGTCCATCGGCCGGGCGACGACTCGACCCGCACGGTCACGCTGCATCCCGACACCGACCTCGGGGTGCCTACGGTCGGTGTGACGAGCCCCTTTTCGCTGACCCTGCCGGCGGATCTCGGCGAAGGCCTGCCGGGCGCCGCCGGAAAGGCCGCACCGCCGCTGCAGGGAGGCGACACGATCCGCAGCGTCGACGGCCGGCCGGTGAAGTCGTATGCCGAACTGATCGCCGAGCTGGTCCGCCGTCCCTACAAGCCGGTGCAGCTGTCGGTCGATCGCAAGGGGACGGCCGTGATGGTGGAGCTGCCGCCGCAGCAGGCCGAGACGACGGGCATCGTGATGGGCTGCGGGCCGATCAAGGCTGTGCAGGACGACTCGCCCGCCGCCGCCGCCGGGTTGCAGCCTGGCGATCGCATCAGGGCGATCGACGGCGAGCCCGTGGGCGATCCGCTCACGCTCGACCAGCGGCTACGGGGCATGGCCGGCCGCACGGTGAAGCTCACCCGTGACCGCGCCGGCGTCTCAGCCGACGTGGAGCTCACGCCGCGGGAGGTCGGCTGGATCGAAGACCCGCGGTGGCCGGCGAGCCCGGTGGCCCTCTCGGCGATCGGGGCCGCGGTCGTCGTAGACGCCACCATCGCCGCGGTCGAGGTTGGCAGCGCCGCGGCGGAGGCGGGTGTGCGGCCGGGCGAGCGGGTGGTCCGCGTGTCGTTCATCGAGCCCGGCGGAAAGGAGCCGGCCGCCGACGCGGCGCTCGACGTGTCGGACAAGTCACCGAGCTGGCCTTACGTCACCTCGGTGCTGCAGCAGGTGCGGCCGGGCACCAGGATCCGGCTCGAGCTGGAGCCGGCCGACGGCGGCTCCAGGCGGTCGGTCGACATCGCGCCGCGGGCCTCCGACGAGCAGTTCGTCGTCGACCGCGGGCTCGTGTTCGACCCGGTCTACGAGATCGTGCGGGCCAACTCGTTCTTCGACGCGCTCTCCCGGGGCAGCCGCAAGGCGCTGGAGAACCTGTCGCTCGTCTACCGATTCCTCCACAAGCTCACGAGCAACCAGATCAGCCCCCGCCTCTTGGGTGGGCCGATCGAGATCGCCAAGCAGGCCGGCAAGTCGGCGTCGGAGGGATTCAGCAATTTCCTGCTGTTTTTGACGATGCTCAGCGCGAACCTGGCCGTGGTGAATTTCCTGCCCATCCCCGTTTTGGACGGCGGGCATATGGTGTTTTTGCTGTACGAATGGATCCGCGGCAAGCCGCCGAGCGAGAGCGTGGTGGCGGTGCTTTCCTACCTCGGACTGGCGCTGATCCTGACGCTGATGATCTTCGTGTTCGGGCTCGACCTCGGATTCATCCCGCGACGGTGACCTGTATGCACAGTCCCGCCGACGCCGCCGTGGTGGAACGGGACACCGCAGCATTTCCGCCGTCGAGAGTTCGGGTGGTCGTGTTCGACGTGGTGGGCACGCTCATCGAGCCCAGTCCGCCGGTCGCCCAGGCCTACCAGCGAGCGGCCGCCCGGCACGGAGTCGTGCTCGACGCCGACGAGATTCGGCGCCGGTTTCGGGCCGCGTGGCGGCGGCAGGAGTCGGTCGACGCCGCGGCGACTCCCGCCTTCGCCACCAGCCGCGGCCGAGAGGCCGTCCGATGGCGGGCCATCGTCGACGACGTCTTCGCCGGCCTGCCCTGCGCCGACGGCATCTTCGCCGACCTGTGGCGGCACTTCGGCACGGTCGAGGCGTGGAGCCCGATCGACCGCGGCCGGGAACTCGTCAGGCTGGCAATCGAGGCCGGATCCACCGTGGCGTTGGCGAGCAACTTCGACGAGCGGCTGCTGGCGATCGCCGGCGCGATCGAGCCGCTGTCGTGGGTGCCGCACGTCTTCCCTTCGTCGGAGATCGGCTGGCGGAAGCCGGCTTTGGAATTTTTCCGCTCGATCGAGGAGCGGCTGGGATGCCGTCCCGAGGAGACGCTGCTCGTCGGGGACGATCCTGACCTCGATATCCGCGCCGCGCGGCGGGCGGGCTGGCACGCGCTGGCGGTTGGTTGAGCGCCGGTGTGAGGCCGCGGGTTACGCCATCAGCAGGTCGGCCGGCAGCCGCGGCGTCGCCCCCGGCTGAGAGGCCACGAATCCGCTCACCCGGCTGGCGACCTCGAGCGACCGCGGCGGGGTCCAGCCGAGCAGCCGCCCCACGATCACTGCCGCCGCGAAGGCGTCGCCGGCCCCGACAGCATCGGCGTCGGGTCGCCGCGGATACTGGCGGGCTGCGGCCGTGGTGATCCCGGCGGCGCTGGCCAGCCACGAGCCCTCGAGGCCCCGGGTCAGGACGACCGCCTCGAGCCGCTCGCGGTGGCGGAGCGTTTCGATCTGTTCCTGCGCCGGCGCCGCCGGCAGCCCGAGCATGTCGGCGACCAGTGCCAGCTCGCCTTCGTTGAGCTTGAGGATCGTCGCCAGCCGGCAGCCGCTGCGGATCGAGTCGGCCGAGTAGAAGGGGGCACGGAGGTTGACGTCGAAGACGCGGACGGCCTGGGGCGCCGCCGTGAGAAACTCCTCGATCACGCGGCCGGCGGCGGCGGTGCGGCGGCCGAGCGTGCCGAAGCAGACGGCGTGGGCGCGGGCGGCAAGCGACCGCCAGCCGGCGTCGAAGGCGATCTGGTCCCAGGCCGAGTCCTTCGTGATCTCGAAGCTGGGCTCGCCGGCGACGAGCTCGATCACGGCGGTGCCGGTGGGCCGGGCGTCGTCGCGTTGCACGGCGGAGATGTCGAGGCCGCGGTCGGCGATTTCCTTGCAAAACCTGTCGCCAAGCTCGTCGCGGCCCACCCGCGTGGCCACCGCGGCCCGGCCGCCGCGGACCCCGAGCAGCTCGAACAGCTGCTGCATGTGCACGGCGACGTTGATCGGTGCGCCGCCGAGCACCGGCCCGCCGGGCAGGAGGTCGAAAAGCGATTCGCCGAGTCCGACGACGAGCGGCGTGGTGGCTGCAGTCGTGGAGCGGGCGGTGCCGGCGTCGTGGTGGCTCATGGCGGCACGAGTCTACCCCCTTCGGCCGGGCGGTCGTGTGCGCCGCCGGCGGCCGTTTGACGGGGTTGTCGGCGGCCCCCAGACACCCTCGATTGCCAGGGTGGCGCGCCGGTCCTGCGGATTCGCCGCAGGGGTGGCCGGCGGGTACATTTGACGGGCGGTGCGAGCCGATTTTCCCCGGTGTGGATCGTCCGGCAAGCCCGCTCCCTCCTGTGGTGTCAGCAGCATGCTCTCCATCGTCGGCGACAGTTCGGGCGGCCGGAGTTTCTGCGACAGGATTTCGCGTCGCCGCATGCTGCACATCGGCGGTCTGTGCACGTTCGGGCTGGGACTCGAAGGGCTCCTGCGGGCTGAGCAGGCGGGCCTCGTGCACCCGGCGGCGAAGTCGAAGAAGTCGGTGATCCTCGTCTGGATGCACGGCGGGCCGTCGCAGCTCGAGACCTTCGACATGAAGCCCGACGCCCCCGCCGAGGTGCGCGGGGTGTTCTCGCCGATCGGTACCAACGTGCCGGGCATCGACATCTGCGAGCTCCTTCCCGAGCACGCCAAGGTGATGGACAAGTGCACGGTGATCCGCAGCTTCTCCCACGGCAACGCCGACCACTGGGCGGCCGCGCACTGGATGCTCACCGGGCGGCTCGGTGCCAACGGCAACGACCGGGTGCCGCGGTATCCGTCGATGGGGGCCGTGGCGGCGAAGCTGCTGGGGCCGACGCAGCGCGGGTCGCTGGCCAACGTCAACATGAACGACGGCGGCTTCGGCTTCCATGGCGCGGCCTGGCTGGGCGTGAACTACAACCCGCTGCAGTACGGCGAATTCAGCTATGGCAACGAGGCCGGCCGGCTGCCGGCGGGCGACACGCAGGCCTTCACGCTGCGCGACGGTCTCTCCGAGAGCCGCCTCATGGACCGGATGTCGCTCCGCGAGCAGCTCGACGGTCTCAAGCGGCGGATCGACACCAGCCGCATGTTCGACCAGATGAACGCCGTCGAGCAGCAGGCGATCGATCTCGTCCTCTCGGGCCGCGTGCGGAAGGCCTTTAACGTGGGCGAGGAGGACCAGAAGCTCCGCGACCGCTACGGCCCCGGCTGGGGCGAGCAGGCGCTCCTTGCGCGGCGGCTGATCGAGGCGGGTGTCCGCTACGTGTCGCTCAACACGGGCTATTTCGACGACCACTCGAACATCGCCCCGGCGCTCAAGGACAAGCTGCCGCGGCACGACCGGGCCGTCGGCACGCTCATCCAGGACCTCGCCGATCGCGGCCTGCTCGACGATACGCTGGTCGTGGTGGCGGGCGAATTCGGCCACACCCCGCGGATCAACGACAAGGCCGGCCGCGACCACTGGCCGCAGGCGCAGAGCATTCTGCTGGCCGGGGGTGGCTACCGGCACGGCCAGGTGATCGGCGGTACGAACGACAAGGCGGAATATCCGACGTCGAGGAAGATCGGCGTGGAGGATTTTTGCGCCATCGTCTACCACGCGATGGGGCTGCGGATCGACGACCACGTGGTCGACCTGTCCGGCCGCCCGACGCACCTCGTGCCCGGCGGCGAGGTGCCCGCGGAGCTGCTCTGACGATCACCAGTGCGGCCGCTGGCGCATCGTGCAGCGGCATCATGACGCGGGCCGACGCAGGCGGTCGGCGAGCACCGCGGCCAGGATCACGAGGCCCAGCACGACCTTCTGCGTGTAGCTCTCGATATTCGTGAGGTTCATGCCGTTCTGGATGACGGCGATGATGAAGGCGCCGATGAGCGTGCCGAAGATCTTTCCCTCGCCGCCGGCCAGGGCCGTGCCGCCGACGACCACAGCCGCGATCACGTAGAGCTCGTACATCGTGCCGTAGGTGGGGGAGCCGCTCTTGAGCTGCGAGGCCATGATCACGCCGCCGAGCCCGGCCAGCAGGCCGCTGGCCACGTAGGCGAAGAGAAGCACGCGGCGGACCGGCACGCCCGAGAGCCGTGCCGCCTCGCGGTTGCCTCCCACCGCATAGAGATAGCGGCCGAGCGTCGTTTGCGACATGAGCACGTGCGCCAGGGCGTAGAGCACGAGCATCAGCACGACGGCGTTGGGCAGGCCGAAGAGGTCGGATCCGCGGCCGAGCCAGACGAACGATTCCGGGATCTGGTAGATCGACTGGCCGGCCGAGGCGATGTAGGCCAGGCCGCTGGCGACGAGCATCATCGCCAGCGTGACGATGAATGGAGGAATGCCGCAGAGCGTGATGAGCGCCCCCGACAGGCCGCCGACGAGGCCGCAGACGGCGATCGCCGCGGCGCAGGCCGCCAGCATGCCGCCTGCCGAGGCCTCGACACCCCCGGCGTGGTCGCGGATCAGCCGGGCGGCCAGCACCGCCGACAGCGCGGCCAGGCTCCCAACCGAGAGATCGATGCCCCCGGTGATGATCACCATCGTCACCCCGATCGCCATGATCGCGATCACCGCGATCTGGTTGGCGATGTTGAGCAGGTTGTCGGATTTCAGGAAGGTGGGCCAGCGCTGGGTCGTCGGCACGACGATCCGCGGCGTGCCCAGCGTGGGAAAGTCGGCCGCCAGCTCCGAGAACACGAGCCACGAGCCGGTGGTCTGCGTGGCCGCGACGGCGTCGAGACGGCCGCCGGCTTGCGCGATCTTCTCGAGCGCCGCCCGAGCCGCCTGCGGCTCGCCGCGGACGATGTCCAGCACCGCGGCGCCCGCCGAGTCCAGCTCACGGCGAAGCGACTCCGCAAACAGGCCGTCCTCCGGCGTGCCGCGGACGGCGACGAGCACCCGCGGCCGCTCCGGGCAGTCCCGCCGGATCATGGCGGCCATCCGCCGGGCCGCGGCATCGCCGTTTGACGACTGGTCCTCGAGCGTGAGCCCGCTGAAGACGAGGCCCAGGAGCAGCAGCACGGCGAGCATGCCGTAGTCGGAGAGCAGGCGGCGGAGCGAGGCGGACATCGGCGCGTTCCTTCACGAGCGCCCGCGAGGACGCACTCGACGACAGTGTAGCGGCCACGATCTGCAGGGCGCGGCCCAAGCCAGCCCGCCCGCGCCGCCGCTGGGCGGCAGAAGTCTCCTCGCGAAGGCCGAAGCGGCCACACGCTCGTCGAGCTTCCGCCGACCCATCGGCTCCCGAGACCGCTGCAGCGTTGCTGCACGCATCCCGACAGCGTCCTAGGCCACGGCCAGCTGCATGACCTGTTCCTGGGTGACGCCGGGGCCGTTGGCGATCTCGCCCGTGATCCGGCCGTCGTGCAGCACGAGGATGCGGTCGGCCATGCCGAGCACCTCGGGCAGTTCGGAGCTGACCATCACGATCGCCTTGCCGCGGGCTGCGAGGTCGTTCATGAGCAGGTAGATCTCGTGCCGGGCACCGACGTCGATCCCGCGGGTCGGCTCGTCGAAGAAGAGCACGTCGCAATTCCGCTCGAGCCACTTGGCCAGTACCACTTTCTGCTGGTTGCCGCCGGAGAGGTTGCGGGCCCGCTCCTCCTGGTGCGGTACCTTGATGCGGAGCTGGTCGACGTGGCGGCCGAGAGCCTGCCGCTCACGGCCTTCTTCCACGAATCCCAGCCGCGAGAGCCGCCCAAGGTTCGGGAGCGCAAAATTTTCCCGGACCGATCGGCCGAGCACGAGGCCCTCGAGCTTGCGGTCCTCGGTGAGCAGGCCGATGCCGGCGGCGATCGCGTCCCGCGGCGAGCGGATGTCGATCAGCCGGCCGTCGAGCAGGATCTCGCCCGAGTCGCGGCGGTCGGCACCGAAGACGAGCCGCAGCGTCTCCGTGCGGCCGGCGCCCACGAGGCCTGCCAGCGCCAGGATCTCGCCGGCGCGGACGTCGAACGACACGTCTCGGACGGCTCGGCCGCGGCACAGGCCTCGCACGGAGAGTCGCGGCGGGCCGATCGCCACCTGCCGCCTCGGGTATTCGTCGGCGAGGTCGCGGCCCACCATCAGCGCGATGAGGCTCGGGCGGTCGAGCCGGCCGATCGGGGCCCCGCCCACGTTCCTGCCGTCGCGGAGCACCGCCACCCGGTCGGCGATCGCGAAGATCTCCTCGAGCCGGTGGCTGACGTAGATCACGGCGATGCCACGGGACTTCAGCTCGCGGATGATCTCAAAGAGCCGCGTCACTTCCGCCGGCGTGAGCGCCGCGGTCGGCTCATCCATGACGATGATCCGCGGCTCGAAGGCGAGCGCTTTGGCGATCTCGACGAGCTGCTGCTGGGCGGTCGAGAGCCGGGAGCAGGGGGCGTCGAGGTCGATCGTCACGCCCAGGCGGCGAAAAAGCTCGGCGGCCCGGCGGCGTTCCTCGCCGCGGGCCACGAATCCCGCCCGGGACACCTCCTGGCCGAGGAAGATGTTTTCCGGCGGTGTGAGGCCGGGCACGAGCGTGAACTCCTGGTGGATCACGGCGATCCCCGCGGCGCGGGCGTCCTGCGGCGAGCGGAATGCCACCGGGCGGCCGTCGATCGCGAGGCTGCCCGCATCGGCGGCGTGCGCCCCGCCGAGCACCTTGATGAGCGTGCTCTTGCCGGCGCCGTTCTCGCCCAAAAGCGCGAGCACCTCGCCCGTGGCGAGCTCGAGATCGACGCCGCGGAGCGCCCGCACGCCGGGGAACGATTTTTCGATCCCGCCCATGGCGAGAAGCGGCGGGGCGGCCGTCATCGGGACTGGCCCGCGGCGGAAAGCTCGGGATCGTTCTGGCCGTCGGCCTGCCGGTAGAGCCGCGTCGGGATCAGCATCTGCGGCGGGAGCGTCTCCCCCTTCGAATACCGCACGATGGCGTCGACGATGCCGCGGCCCATCTGGTCGGGAAACTGGATCGGGTCGGCGTAGATCTTGCCGTCGCGGATGGCCTCCTTCCCCTCCGGCTGTCCGTCGAAGCCGATGATCCTGATCTGCTCGGTCTTGCCCGCCTTCTCGATGGCGGCCCGGGCGCCGAGCGCCGCCGGATCGTTGATGGCGAACACGCCGCGCAGGTCGGGGGCCGCCTGCAACGCGTCTTCCATCGCCTTGAAGCCGGCATCCTTCGCGCCGCCGCTCTCGAGCTCGGTCACGACGTCGATCTTCGCCGCCGCCTCTTGATTGTGGGCGTCGATCACCGCGCGGAAACCCTTCACGCGAAGCTGGCACGACTCTGCCTGCTTGAAGTGAAGCACCGCCACCTTGCCGCCGCCGGGGCCGAGCGCCTCGATCATCGCCTTGCCCGCCTCGCGGCCGCCCCCCTCGTTGTCGGTGGCGACCTGCGTGACGATCGACACGCCCGGCTCGTTGCAGGGGATGTCGACGGTGAAGACGGGGATGCCGGCGGCGTTGGCCTCGCGGATCACCGGCACAATCGACTTGGAGTCGCAGGGGGAGAGCACGATGGCCGCCACCTTCTTGACGATGAAGTCCTTGATCTGGTTGCCCTGCCGGGCCACGTCTTTGTCGGCGCTGACCACGACGGCGTCGTAGCCGCGGCCGGCGGCCTCGGCCGAGATCGTGTCGCCGATCACCTTGAAGAACGGGTTGTCGAGCGCGAGGAGCGACACGCCGATCGTGCCCCGAGCCGGCGTGCCGGCGGCCGCGCCGGGCCCTGTCGGTGCGCCCGGCTTCTGGCAGCCGGTGAGCAGGGCGACCGCCGTGGCACCGAGGAACACGAGCGTGAAGAGTGGACGACGCATCGCGAGAGTCTCCCGGAACGATGGCGGCACGACGGGAACCAGCGGGAACCAGACAGATGGTACCTGCTGGTCGGGGGACGGCAATCGACCGAGGTGGCCGCGTTTGCCTACCTCAGCCAGCGTCGGTCGATGCTTCGCGGGCCGACGGATCGTGGACGAACGCCACGAGCAGCAGGCAGGCGAGCGTGGCGAGGACCGCGGCCGCCGCGAACGCCGTTTGCGGGCCGCGTGGACCCCGCTGCCACAGCCATCCGGCGAGCAGCCCTGCCGGGAGTGCCATGAGTCCCTGCACGAGCGTGTACCAGCCGAATGCGCTCCCCTGCCGGCCGTCCGGTGCCAGGAGCGACACGAGCGCCCGTTCCGCCGGCTCCGCGAGTCCATACGCGATGCCGACGGCCACGACCAACGGCAGCACGGCCCAGAGGTGCGTGGTCGCGGCGAGACCCGCATACGCCGTCGCGAAGACGAGCCAGCCGAGGGCGAGCGCAGCCCGCGGGTGCCAGCCATCGGCCAGCCTGCCGGCGACGGTAGCCGTGCCGCTCTTGGCGAGGCTTATCACGAGCCACACGAGCGGCACGAGCGCCGCCGGCACGCCCACGTCGGCCGCCCGCATGAGGAGGAACTGCTCGCTGGCCGCGCCGAGCGACCACACGCCCACGCTCGCGAGCAGCAGCGACTGCGGTTTGGAGAGCCGTGGCGCGAGTGCCGTCCGCGGGGCGATCGGGGTGCGGACCGGCGCGTCGCGCACGAACCGCCAGATCACGGCGAGCGTCACGAGGCCCGGGATGAACGCCAGCAGAAAGAGCAGCCGCTCGCGGCCGGGGAAGAGGAGCAGGAAGAGCATCGCCACGAGGGGCCCGAAGGCCGCACCGGCATGATCCATGGCGCGGATGTGGCCGAAGGCCCGGCCGCGGATCGCCGGCTCGACGAGGTCGGCCACGAGCGCGTCCCGCGGGCCGCTCCTGATCCCCTTGCCGAACCGGTCGGCCGCCCGCACGACGAGCGCCCCCAGCGGCGAGCTGACCAGGCCCATGAGCGGCCGGACGACAGCCGAGAGACCGTAGCCGAAGAGCACGAGCGGCCGGCGGCCGATCGCGTCGGAGATCTGGCCGGCGGGGAGACGGACGACGGCGGCCACGGCGTTCGCGATGCCGTCGATCAGGCCGACGCTCATGCTCGAGCCGCCGAGTTCCCGCAGCAGGAAAGCCGGCAGCAGCGGGTAGATCGCCTCGCTCGAGAGGTCGGTAAAGAAGCTCGTCCAGCCGAGGGCTTTTACCGTCGGCGGCAGAGAAACCGATCGCTGCTCGAAAGATCGCGTCATGGAGCACCAGCATAGGCCAACGCCACGGGATCGCCCCGACGGCTGCGGCCGTATGGTCGCGGCCGGCGGGGTCGTATAGTAGGAGCCTTCCGGCGCCGCGGAGCCTTCGGCCGCTCGGATCTTGGCCCCGTCGGAGCGAATGGCATGGCCTGCCTCGGCATCGAGATCGGGGGCACGAAGCTGCAGTCGGCGGTCGTCGACCGGGTCGGCGCGGTACTGCTGCGCCGGGCCGATCGGGTCGATCCCGCGGCGGGCGCCGAGGGGCTTCGCGCGACGCTCGCGGTGCAGCTGCGGGAGATCGTCTCGACATGGCGAGGAGCCGTGGGTGGGGAGCCGCTCTCGGCCGCAGGCATCGGCTTCGGCGGGCCGGTGAACCGCGACCGCGGTGTGGTCGCCGCCAGTTTTCACGTGTCGGGCTGGAACGGATTCCCGCTGGCCGAGTGGGTGTCGGGCGTGCTCGGCGGCCTGCCGGTCGTGCTCGAAAACGACTCCAACGCCGCCTCGCTGGCCGAGGCCACGGTCGGGGCAGGCCGCGGCCGACGGCTCGTCTTCTATTCGAACTCGGGCAGCGGCATCGGCGGCGGGTTCGTGATCGAAGGCAGGCTCTATCGCGGCCGCTCGAGCGGCGAGATGGAGGTGGGCCATCTGCAGCTGGGGCCCGAAGGAGGCATTCTCGAGGACGTGGCTGCCGGCTGGGCGATCGACAGACGGGCCCGCGAGGAAGCGGCCGCCCGTCCACAGGGGGCGGTCGCGGTCCACGCGTCAGGGGCCGCGGCCGACGCTCGGCACGTGGCGGCCGCGGCCGCAGCGGGTGATGCCGCGGCCACGGCGATCCTCGACGAGGCAGCGCGGCGCTACGCCTGGGCACTGTCGCATGTCGTCCACCTGCTCAACCCCGACGTGATCGTGCTCGGCGGCGGCGTGGCGGAGATCGGCGCCGCCTGGCGGGATCGCGTCGCCGCCCGGCTCGAGGGTTTTCTCATGGCGCCGCTGCGGCCCGCTCCCGACGTCGTGCTGGCGGAGCTTGGGCAGGACGTCGTGCCGGTCGGGGCGGCGCTGGCTGCGATGGCGGCGGCGCGGGCGTGACGGGGCGCGATATGACGTGACGGTATTAGCTCACGGGGCGTGGAGGATCCCATGGATGACATGACACGGGGCCGGGAAGGCCGGGGCCGGTCGCCGTGCCGGGCACTGTCACCGGTCTGGATCGCGATCCTCGCGGGCTGGGCGTGCAGCGCGACCGCCGCGGATCCACTTCGGCCCAACGTGCTCGTGATCGTCACCGACGACCACGGCCACGGCGACGTCTCCTGCTACGGCTCCACCGAGACGCGCACGCCGCACATCGACAGCCTCGCCGCGGAGGGCATGCTGTTCACCACGATGCGGGCCAACGCGACGGTCTGCTCGCCGTCTCGCGCCGCGCTCCTGACGGGCCGTCATCCCGACCGGGTCGGCGTGCCCGGCGTCATCCGCACCGAACCAGCCAACAGCTGGGGCTTTCTCGCGTTGGGCGTGCCGACGCTGGCGGACGAACTGCGGGCCGCCGGCTACCACACGGGGATCGTCGGCAAGTGGCACCTCGGCCTCGACCCGCCCAACACGCCGAACGACCGCGGCTTCGATCACTTCGAGGGATTTCTGGGCGACATGATGGACAGCTACACGACCCACCTGCGGGGCGGGCTGAACTTCCTGCGCCGCAACCGCGACGCGATCGAGCCCGAGGGCCATGCCACGGAGCTTTTCAGCGAGTGGGCCGTGGGCCAGCTGCGCGAGCGGGCGAAGACGCCTGAGCGGCCGTTCTTTCTCTACCTCGCCTACAACGCGCCGCACTTCCCGATGGAGCCGCCCGCGGCGTCGCTCGAGAAGGTGCGGCTGCGGCTGCCGGCGATCGACGAGCGTCGCGCGAAGGCCGTCGCGATGGTCGAGCATCTCGACGACAGCATCGGCCGCGTGCTCCAGGCGCTTCGCGAGACCGGATTCGACCGCACCACGCTGGTCGCCTTCACCGCCGACAACGGCGGGTCGCTGCCCCACGGACAGAGCAATCGTCCGTGGCGGGACGGCAAGACGAGCCACTACGACGGCGGCCTGCGGGTGCCCTTCATCGTCCGCTGGCCTGGCCGGATCCCGCCCGGTACGAGGTGCGATTACGCGGGTCAGTCGTTCGATATCTTCCCGACCTGCCTCGAGCTCGCCGGTCGGCCGCGGGCGAAAGACCTCGACGCGGCGAGCCTCGTGCCGCTGTTTGCCGGCGGCACGCTGCCGTCCGACCGCGAGCTCTACTTCACGAGGCGGGAGGGGGGGCGGGGCCACGACGGCAAGAGCTACGAGTGCCTGATCAAGGGCCGCTGGAAGCTGATGCAGAACGACCCCTACCGGCCACTCGAGCTCTACGATCTCGATGCCGACCCTCGGGAGTCGACCGACCTCGCGGCCTCCCGCGGCCCGATCGTCAAGCAGCTCGCCGCCGCCCTCCAGCGGCACGTCCAGCGGGGAGGCACAGTGGCCTGGCAGTCGCCGGCCGCCGACCCTGCGGCGGATGTCAGCCGTCCTTGAGCTCCATGAACGCGTAGCACAGCATGTGCAGAATGTTCATCTGCACGTCCTCGACGCGGCCGTAGTGCAGGTCGTCGATCACGATCAGATGGTCGGCATGCTCGGCCACCGTGCCCCGCTTGCCCC
>JBIJCD010000309.1:0-4734 GCA_044344895.1 Pirellulales bacterium
CGCGGATCGTATTGTCGAACACGAGAAGTTCGTGCACGCCCGTCCGGCCCTTGTAGCCGGTGCCGTGGCACGCCGGACAGCCCTTCTCGCGATAGATCGTGATCTCCTTGTCCGCCGGGGCGCCCACCTTCTGCCGGAAGTCGTCCGGCGCCGCATACGGCTCCTTGCACTTTGGGCACAGGACCCGCACCAGACGCTGCGCCAGCACCGCGGTCACGGCCGACTGAATCAGCGTGGTGTCGATGCCGATGTCGAGCAGCCGCGTCACGGTCGTGGCGGTGTCGTTCGCGTGCAGCGTCGTGAACACGAAATGGCCGGTGAGCGCGGCCTGCATCGCGATCTCGGCGGTCTCCTTGTCGCGAATCTCGCCGACGAGAATGACGTCCGGATCCTGCCGCAGCACCGACCTGAGAATCTTGGCGAAGGTCAGTTCCGCCGCATTGTTCACGGCGGTCTGCGAGATGTTTTCCAGGCGGTATTCGATCGGGTCTTCGATCGTGACGATATTGCGCGAGAGGACGTCGATTTCTCCGAGCGCCACGTAGAGGGTGGTGGTCTTGCCGGAGCCGGTGGGGCCGCAGACGATCAGCATGCCGTGCGGCTGGTGGATGATCGACTGGAGCGTCTTGAGCATCGACTCGCGCATGCCCAGCGACACCAGCCCGCCCTTCAGCACGCCGCCGTCGGCATCGAGCAGTCGCAGCACCATTTTTTCGCCGAAATTCGTCGGGCCGGTCGCCGCGCGAACGTCGAACTTCTTGCCCTCCTTCAGCACCGCGAATGCACCGTCCTGCGGACGTCGCCGCTCGGCGATGTCCATGTCGGCACATACCTTGATCGCCGAGATGGTGGCGCGGCCATTCGATCCGTGGAGCGTGGCGACGTTTTGCATGATCCCGTCGATGCGGCATCGCACCTGCACCTCCTCGGCCGCCTTCGGCTCCAGATGCAGGTCGGTCGCCCGCAGTTCGATCGCCTTGTCGAATATTTCCTGGACGCTCTTGACGGCCCGCGAGGTCTCGCGGTCCATGTTCTTGCCCGACTGGCCGTCGACGGGGCTGCCGTCCTTCTTGAGCAGGACCACCGCGTTGTCCGCATGGCCCCCGCCGGTCCGCGCATGATCGGCGCGAAACCAGGCCATGGCCGCCTCCTCGGCCCCGATCCGTCTCGCGATCGCGAAAACGACCTCGCGGGCGAACCGCCTGCTCAGGATCGTGCGCGTCGATGGCGCCTGCTGATCGCGGTACACCAGATACGCCAGGGCCGCCGCCGGAAGCAGGAGCAACAGCAGGGGCAGGAATCGGAACCCGTACTGGTACGTGAGCAGAAAGAGCACCGCACCGGCCGCCACCGACCCGAGCGTCCAGGGGAGCGGTTCGCCGAGGATTTCCCGGGCGTCATTCTCGATCCAAAGACAGAATGCCGCCCAGGCTGCGGCCAGGACAATCCAGGCGCCACCCAACCACACGAGCCGTTCGATAGCGGCTGCCGACAGCATGTTCGTCACTTCGTGCCCGTCCGGAACGCCGCGCCCGCCTCAAGACACAGCGCCGGAGGCGGTGAGGAGGGAACTCGGCGACGATCCTTGTCATTTTAACCACGAATCCCCCGAGAAATCCATGCGGCGACGCCGGCCGCGGGCCGCGCGCATCCGGCGGGTCCGCCCCCCGGCGGCGCGGCTATCATGGGAGCATGTCGGCCACGCACTCAGCCGCCCCCGAAGCCGTCCCGGCACGGCTGGCGAAAAAGCGTTTTCTCCTCGACGCCACCGAACACGTTCGGGACACCGGGCATCGCGCTTTCGTCCGCAAGGCGCTGGGCGGCTACTACGCCAGCCGCGACGTCCAAAAGGCCCGCTACCGCGACTGGGAGCATGCCCGCGACGCCGCCGCGCTGGCCAAGTGGTCGGCGGTGAACCGGCTGGACGAACTGCTCCCGCGGTTCGCGGCGGCGTTCGAAGCCAACGGCGGCCGGGTGCACTGGGCTCGCAACGCGGAGGAGGCGCGGCGGATCGTGCTCGACCTGCTGCGGGCCGCCCGCGCGAAAGCCGTCATCAAGAGCAAGTGCATGACGAGCGAGGAGATCCACCTCAACGCCGCGCTCGAGTCCGACGGCTACGGCGTGGTGGAGAGCGATCTCGGTGAATTCATCCAGCAGCTCCGCGGCGAGCCGCCCTACCACTTCGTCTTTCCCTGCATGCACGTCCGGCGCGATGAGATCAGCGATCTCTTCGGCCGGCACCTGGGCACACCGCCGACCGACAGCCCGGAGGAGCTGACGATGATCGCCCGCCGGCACATGCGCCGGCTCTACGTCGACGCCGATGTCGGCATCACGGGCGCCAATTTTCTCGTCGCCGAAACCGGCCAGATCTCGATCACGGAAAACGAGGGCAATGCGCGGCTCACCGCGGCCCTGCCACGGGTCCACATCGCCATCGCGGGCATCGAGAAGGTGGTGGAGCGGCTCGACGACCTGGCGGTGCTGCTGCCGATGCTGGCGACGGCGGGAGCCGGCCAACCCATGACCTGCTACAACACGCTCTACGCCGGGCCGCGACGCGACGGCGAGGCCGACGGTCCCGAGGAGATGCACGTCGTGCTCCTCGACAACCAGCGGACGGCCATCCTGGCCGATCCCGAGCAGCGCGACAGCCTGCACTGCATCCGCTGCGGCGCGTGCCTCAACGTCTGCCCGATCTTCAAGAACGTCGGCGGTTTCACCTACGGCACGACCTACCAGGGCCCGATCGGCTCCGTGATCACGCCTCACCTCCGCGGACTGGCCGAATGGAACCACCTGTCGGCGGCCAGTTCGCTTTGCGGCGCCTGCAGCGACGCGTGCCCGGTGCGGATCGACATCCACCACCACCTGCTCCACAACCGCCGCAACGCCGCCCGAACCGCGCCGAACGTCTGGGAGCGGCTGGGCCACAGGCTGTTCGTGTCCGTGGCCCGTCGGCCCTGGCTGTTCGCGGCTGGTGGGGCGGTCTTTCGCCGCTGCCTGCCGATGCTTGAGTGGCTCAGGCCGCCGCTGCTGCGCGACTGGCTGGCCTCTCGGGATCTCCCGCCGGCGCCGCGCCGGAGTTTCCGCCGCCAGTGGGCCGACCGCTGCCGGAGCCGGCAGGCATGAGCGACGCCGCACCGGGATCGGCCCGGGAGATCATCTTGGGCCGGGTGCGAGAGGCGCTCGAGGCGCCGGCGCCGTTGCCGCACGGACTGCTCGACGGGCATGCCGCGGCAGCCTCCGGCAGGTCCGCCGCGTCGGGGCGGACCACGCCGGGGCTGACAGTGCTGCCGGAACAGGCGGCGCGGCCCTGGCTCCCCGATGGCGGCGACACGCCCGCGGCCAGCCTGCAGCTGCTCGTGGAAAACCTGGGCAAGCTGCGGGCGCAGGTGCATCGGGCCGCCGACCTGGCAGCGGCCGCGGCATTCGTCGCCGGGCTGGCCCGCGAGCGGACCTGGGGCCGGGTGGCCTGGCATCCCCACCCACTGGTGGAAACAGTCGCCACCGCATTGCCTTGTCCGACCTACCGGGTCGACGCCGCCGGGTTCGACAAGAACATGCTCGAGTCGTGTGACGCCGGCATCACTGCGTGCGAGGCGGTCGTGGCCCAGACTGGCTCGCTCCTCGTGTCGAGCCGCACCTGTGGCGGCCGGTCCCTCTCCATCCTGCCCCACGTGCACATCGTCATCGCCACGCTCGACCAGATCGTCGCCACGCTGGCCGATGCCCTGCACGAGGCGAAGGAGCGGCACGACGGCAGGATGCCGAGCATGCTCTCCTTCATCACCGGCCCCAGTCGGACGGGTGACATCGAGCGGATCCTCGTGCTCGGCGCCCACGGCCCGAAGGAGCTGTTCGTGGTGCTCGTGGGGTGATGCCCGCCGCACGAGGCTTCTATGGCTGGGCGCGCCGCTGCCGCAAGCCGTCACGCCCGGCCACGGCACGACGGGGCTCGCCGTGCGTGGCCGCCTGGCCGCGGTGCTTGAGACCCGCGCGGAGTGTCCCGTTGCCGGCGACGCTGGTAGCATGCCGGCCATGACCTCCTGCCGCTGCCCCGTCTGTGCCGGCCCCACTCACGAGATCCGGGCCAAGCTGGTCTGCCGCCAGTGCGGCATGATCATCGAAACCTGCTGCGAGGGAGGCCCGATGGGGCCGGCGGCATCCTGCCCACAGCCGCCGGCATCACCGGCATCATCAGCATCACCCGACGATTCGCCGCGTCGCTGAGTTTTTCGACTGGGAAAACTCGATCTTCTGCTGTGAGTTTGCCCGTCGCGCAAACCCTGGCGATCGCGGAGCACCGCCACGTACGGCTCCGCGGTTCGTGAGGCGTTTGCCGGGCCGACTCGGCCGGGCCGCATCGTCGCGGACGCCACCGACTGGGGGTGGCGGCCTCGCGATGTCCGGAAGGACTTGTTCGCGAAACGTTTTGCGTGTTTTTATTCCTCTGGAGGTTCCTGTGAAGAAGCGATTGACTTTCGGCTTCCTGCCGTGGGTGGCTGCCGCCGGCGTGTGCCTCGGTGGCTCGTTCGCCCGCAGCGAGGAGGGCTCGGTGCTCGTCGGTGGCGAAGCCGCCGCCGCTGCGAAGCCGGCCGAGGGCGTGGTGGCGGAGGATGCCGCCGCCGACGCCTGCATGAAGACCGTGAAGGTGTGGAAGATGGTCCCGGAGATCCGGGAGGTGGAGAGCACGGAGTGGGCGACCGAGGTGCGCGAACGGTCCTTCACCGT
>JBIJCD010000211.1:0-6536 GCA_044344895.1 Pirellulales bacterium
GCCATGCCCGGCCCGAGTCGCGGGAGGGCGCCTGGCTGGCCTACAACCACGCCGTGCCAGCGACCGCAGCGCACGTCGTCGACCGCAACCTCGCGCTCCTCGGGCCGTTGGGTGTGCGGGAGCCGCGGCCAGCGTTCGACATGCCCGACTGGCCGGTGAGCCGGCGGCGGATGCGGGACTGGGTCGGCACGCTGCGACTCGCCGCGCCGCCGGTGCTGATCAATCCCGGCGCCGGCTGGCCGTCGAAGCTCTGGCCGGAGGATCGTTTCGCCGCCGTCGCTCGGGCGCTCCGCGACAGGCATGGCCTGACATCGATCATCGTCTGGGGCGGCGACAGGGAGCGCGGCAGCGCCGAACGGATCGCGACCGTCGCGGGCGCCGCCGCAGCCGTCGCGCCGCAGACAACGCTACAGGACCTCGCCGCGCTGTGCCGCATGGCCCGGCTCTTCGTCTCCAGCGACACCGGCCCGCTGCACCTAGCGGCGGCCGTGGGCACCCCGTGCGTCGGACTCTTCGGCCCCGTGCCCGCCACCCGCAACGGCCCCTACGGCGGCTTCCATGCCTCCGTCGAGCCCCCCGTGGCGGCCCGCCCTGCCTGGCAGGATCGCAAGGCCGACACGGTGTCGATGGCGGCGATCGATGTCGATCGCGTGCTGGCGGCATGCGGCCGGCTGCTGGCGAAGTCCGACGCGGCCTGAGGCCGTCGCCGGACGACGGATGGGTTGGACTGCGGGGCGAAGCGCTATAATCAGCGGACCTTTTCCGCCCCGAGCGTCCCCGCCCATGCCCCGGCCCCGCCCCAATCCGTTCTACGCGATCCTCGGCGTCGTGGGGGTCCTGTTCACGGTCACAGCGTCGAGTTATTGCCTGTTCGTACTGCGTGGCGTGCGGCCGGAGAGTCTGTCGGGTCCGCCGCACGCGCTGGAGCGATTGATGGACCGACACGGAGTCGCGCTGCTGGCGGGCCAGATCGCCGTGCTCGCCGTGGCGACCGTCGGCGCCGTGGCGCTGGACCATGTAGAGGGGGAGCGGCTGCGGCGGCAGCGGGCCGCGGCCGACCGTGAGGCCCGCGGGCAGCACGACGACGCCGGGGCCGGAAAGCCGTGACCGTGGCGGTGGCCCGACAGATCGAGCGGCTGCGGGAGCGGATCCGGCACCACGACCGGAAATACTACGTCGAGGCGGCCCCCGAGGTGTCCGACCGCGACTACGACCGGCTCGTGGCCGAGCTGCGGTCGCTCGAGGAGAAGCATCCTGAACTCGTCACGGCGGACAGCCCCACGCAGCGGGTCGGCGACGAGCCCGTGCCCGCGCTCCAGCCGGTGCGGCACCGGCTGCCGATGCTGTCGATCGACAACACCTACAGCCCGCAGGATCTCGCCGCCTGGGGAGGCCGCGTCGAGAAGCTCCTCGCGGAATCGTCACCGGAGCCGATCGACTGGGTGCTCGAGCTCAAGATCGACGGCGTGGCCGTATCCCTCACCTACGATCGCGGGCTGCTTGTGCTGGGCGCGACCCGGGGCAACGGCGTCACGGGCGACGACATCACCCACAACGTCCGCACGATCCACGGCGTGCCGCTGCGGCTCGCGCTCGACGCCCCGCCCGAGCTGATCGAGGTCCGCGGAGAGGTCTACATGACCAACTCCGACCTGGTCGAGCTCAACCAGGAGCAGGCACGGAACGGACTGCCGCCGTTCGCCAACACCCGCAACGTCGCCGCGGGCAGCATCAGGCTGCTCGATCCCCGCGAGTGTGCCGCCCGGCCGCTCCGGTTTTTCTGCCATGGCGTCGGGGACGCGACCGGCCTGGGTGCCGCATCGCAGTCGCAGCTGCTCGAGTGGGCACAGCGGGCCGGGCTGCCGATCGCCCCGCGCAGCCGTACCTTCTCGTCGCTCGACGCACTCGTGGAGCACGGCACAGAACTGATCGAGGAGCTGCATGATCTCGATTTCGAGGTCGACGGTTTGGTGGTGAAGGTCGACCGATTCGACCAGCAGCGGCGGCTGGGAACCACGGCGAAGAGCCCGCGCTGGGCCATCGCCTGGAAGTTCGAGAAGTTCGAGGCCACCACGACGCTGGCGGGCATCCGCGTGCAGGTCGGCCGCGGCGGCACGATCACGCCGGTGGCCGATCTCGAGCCGGTGGAACTGGCCGGCACGGTCGTCCGCCGCGCCAGCCTCCACAACGCCGACGAGGTGGCGAGAAAGGACGTGCGGGTCGGCGACGTGCTGGTGGTCGAAAAGGCGGGCAAGGTGATCCCCCACGTCGTGCGGGTGGAAAAGCACTTGCGGAAGGGACGGCTGGCGGCCTGGGCACCGCCGACCGAGTGCCCCGAGTGCGGCACGCCCGTGGAGCGGGATCCCGACGGCGTTTACATCCGTTGCCCAGACGTCGACTGCCCCGCCCGGCGGCGGGAGCGGCTGCGGTTCTTCGCCTCGCGGGCCGCGATGGACATCGAGGGCCTGGGTGACAAGCTCGTGGAGCAGCTGGTCTCCACCGGCCTGGTGAGGGACTACGCCGATCTTTACTCACTGACCGTCGCCCAGCTGGAGACGCTGGAGCGGATGGGAGAGAAGTCGGCCGCGGCGCTCGTCGCCCAGATCGCCGCAAGCCGCGACCGGGGGCTGGTGCGGGTGCTCAACGCCCTGGGAATCCGCCACGTGGGCCCGCGGGTGGCGACGCTCCTCTGCGAGCGGTTCCCCACGCTCGACCGGCTGCGGGCAGCCTCGGCCGAGGAGCTCGCGGCAGTGCGCGACATCGGGCCGGTGATCGCCGCCAGCGTGCACGAGTGGCTGGCGAGCGGCTACGGCAAGCGGGTGCTGGCTGGCCTGGAGCAGGCGGGGCTGCGACTCGACGTGCCCGCGGCTGAGCGGGTCGGCGAGGGGCCGCTCACGGGCAAGACGCTGGTGGTCACCGGCACGCTCGAGGGTTTCTCCCGGCAGGATGCGGAGGACGCGATCCGCCGGGCCGGCGGCCGGGCGTCGGGAAGCGTGTCGAAAAAAACCGACTACGTCGTGGCGGGATCTGATCCGGGCAGCAAATTCGAGAAGGCGGTCAAACTCGGCGTGACGGTGATCGACGCCGATGGGTTTCGCAGGCTTCTGGCAGGGCAGCCGCCGACGGAGGGCTGACGCCGCCGCTCACGCGGCCCGCGCCAGCTCGGGGGCTGGCGGAGCCGGGGCCGCGGGCTCGATCCGACCGCCCGAGGAAAGCCGGTACAGCCTGCCCCGCCAGGCCGCTGTGCGGGCGAAGAGCGCTACGAACCAGCAGCCGAAGACGTACAGATCCTTCACCAGGATCACCGGCACGAAATGGCCTGCCAACGGCCCCCCGCGCAGGAGCCGGGCGACCGACACCTCGAGCAGGATCTTGGCGACCACCGCGGCCGCTCCCATGATCGCCAGCGGCCGGCTTCCCGACGCCAGCAGCGGCAGCGACCATGGGATCGGGTTGAAGAGCAGCTCGAGCGGATAGGCCGCCGGGCAGATTCGCCACCGCAACCCGGCATGCCGCAGGTTCCGGGCGGCCAGGCTCGACCACGACCAGTCGCGTTGCACGACCTGCACGCACTCGCCCGCCATCCGCAGCTCCCAGCCGGCGGCAGCGACCTGCAGGGCGAGCTCGTAGTCGTCGGCGCCGCGGTCGCGGACCCGAGCGAAACAGTCGACGTCGTCCAGGGCGGCCCGGCGGACCCACTGCCCCTTGCCGTTGACGGTGTGCTGCCCGGCCAGCAGACGGGCGCCGATCGTGAGCAGAGCCGCGTACTCGGTGTAGTGCATGTTCTCGACGGCGGCCGGCACCGTCCGTTCACCCGTGGCGACGACCGGCTGGTAGACCATCCCCACCCGCTCGTCGTCGAACTCGCGCAGCACCCGCCCGACCTCGCCGTCCCGCAGCCGCACATTGCTGTCGCTCAGCAGGATGACGCCATGCCGCGCGTGCGGCAGCATCCGCTCGAGCAGGGCGACCTTGGGATTGGGCACCGTGTCGTCCGCTCCGACGACGATCGCCACGTCGCGGCCCGGAAACCGCCGCATGAGCCGGCGCACCACCGCCAGCGCGGGATCGCCCGGATCGGCGGCCGCGAAGACGAGCTGCAGCGGAGCGTGGTCGATCGTGAAGAAGCTGGCGAGGTTCGCCTCGAGTCCTTCGTCGACGCCGCACAGCGGCTTGAAAACCGTGAGACCCGCCGCGCTGCGGCCTCCGCGCGGCCTCCGCGCGGCGATCCGCCACCACACGGCCAGGCAACAGGCCAGCCCGTAGCAGCACAGGCTCGCGACGCACGGCGCGACCAGCACCCACGCGTTCGACATCGACGCCGACCTCCGCACCCGCCCGGTGAATTCAGGCGGGAAGGTTAGCGGCCGCCAGGAGGCGGCTCAATGCCGGCTGTCGGCCCGAAATCGGCCGCCGCAGGCAGCGCGAAGGCCGCCAGCGCCGCCCCCCACAGCGGCATGCCGGCGAGCAGACCGATCAGCGGCCAGGCGACGACCGCGACCCGGGCCACCGTCCGCTGCGTCGGCCCGCACCAGATGCCGACGGCGAACAGGACCTCGAACGCCATGATGGCGTGCGTCAGCAGGTTCGTCAGGTATTCCGAATCCTCGAGCGCCGGCACGAGCCGGCCGCACCAGCTCTGGGGGCCCGTGGCCAGGTACCAGGCTGCCAGGCCATCCCACCAGGCGTCGCCCTTGAGCTGCGCGAGCACGGCGGCGACCGTGATCGCCGAGCCGTACACTTGCAGCAGCCCCCGCGATACGGCCGCCCGCACCGCCGGACCGGGCGCAGGTCGCCCGGCGCGGGCACGCAGCCAGGCGTCACAGGAGAAGTGCCAACCCGCCGGCCCGATCGCCAGGCACCACAGCAGCACGGCCAGGCAGTCGTCGGCGGGGCCGGCGAGCATCGGCCCCCGATGCAAGAGCGACGCCCAGAGCACCGCCGCCAGCGGCGCGACCAGCGCCGTGCCCAGGCCCACGAGCAGGAGCAGGAAGACGAGGCCCGTCGCAGAAAAGAGCATGGTCACCGTGGCCGGCGTCGTCGCGAAATCGTAGAGCGAAAACGCCATGGGTGACCGCCATTGCCGCACCGTCTCGACGGGCAGCATGCCATGCGGCGCGAACCATGCCGTCACGTCAGCCGCATAGCTCCACCACAGCGCCAGTCCCACCGCCGCGGCGACAATCCGCACGACGGCCAGCGGCCGGGCGTCGGCTGGAGTGAACCAGAAGCGGTTCCAGTCTGTCCCGGCCGCGGCGAGGCCCCGTACAGCCGATGACGATCCGGGGCCGGACGCAGTGCTCGCGTTCATGGTGCCTCCCGGGCCGGGCTCGGCCCGCGGGCTGACGGCGGCCGCGCGAGCGGCGCCACCTCGCCGCGGGCTTCCTGCCGCAGCAGCTGCAGCTCACCGGCAACCAAGCGAACCCGCGCGGCATAAGCCGTGGCCGTTTGCGGCGGCGCTGCGCCGCGGTCGGTCGGCGGCGTGCGCACGATCCGCAGCGTCACATCCTCGGCGGCGAGTTCGCCAAAGCCGCCGCGGCCGACCGCCGCAGCCAGCAGGCCGTCGCGATCGGCGTCGTCGACGTCGGCGGCGATGGCGCGGGCGAGCCGCCGCCAGCGGGCCGCTCGCTCGCCGGCCAGGCTGCCGGGCAGCCGTACGGCGGCTCCCCGGTCGTCGCCGTGTCGCCGGATGTCGAGCGCATGATCGGCGTCTTCCGGGGCCCCGTAGGTGAGCCGGTAGTCGAAACCGAGGTCGAGCCAGAGCGGCACGAGCCACGGCGAGAACAGCCGGGCCTTGATCGTGCGCACCAGCGCCGACGAACCGCTGTCGGAGTTGCCCGCGATGGAGAGCACCAGTCCGATCAGGCAGAGGATGATCGCCCCCGTGACGGCCGCCCGCACCGCCTCCGACGGCCGTCCCGGGCTGCCCGGCGTCGAGGTGGCATTCCGGTGCTGGCGAGGAGTGGCTGGCATTGTCGCCGAAGCATGGTGGCGGCGGTGTACGCGGACGGGGCCGCGGAATCCTCGTCCAGTGTGATCGGGCCGCAACGCGTTTCCAGCCCCGGCGTCCACGCCCTCTTTTCAGCCGTCGCGCCGGCATGCCGGCCACCCGAGGCGGCGTGCCGCGTTGACACGACCGCCGCGTGGCGATAGGTTCGCAGGGTCGTTTCGAGGCCGCCCGGCGGCTCCGATGAGTCATGCTCCATCCGCTTGCGAAGGGCACGGCGAATCGCGACCCAGGCACACACGGTCATACAATCAGGCACACCGTCGGCGACCCGTCCGCACGTTCGATCAACGGGGGATTAGCTCAATTGGGAGAGCGTCTGGCTGGCAGCCAGAAGGTCAGGGGTTCGAATCCCCTATCCTCCACTCCGGTTGGTGCCGTCGTGCCTGAGCCATTGCCTGCGACCCGCGATGCGGACGAACCGCTCGCCTGGGCGGACGGGAGGTTCATTCCGCGGATGTCCCTCTGCCTGCCCGTGGGCGATGCGGGATTCGTGCTGGGCGCTACCGTCACCGAGCAGTTGCGGACG
>JBIJCD010000212.1:0-6521 GCA_044344895.1 Pirellulales bacterium
CTGCTCGACGCCGAGGCAACTGATGACGGCATCGAGCATGGCGCTGTTGCTGAGGTTCCTCGCCACGATCCCGGTGTCCGTGTCACCGATCGCTTCCTGATATGCATCGCCGAGCCAGAACGGGCTCTCGGTTTTCAGCAGGCCGCTTTCGTCTGAGTAGAAGTAGGCGACGTCGTGCTTCCCCAGCACCTTCGCCGTGAAGATTGGCTTCATGGGAGATCCGGAGATCGGACACGTGACGGGCTGGGGAGCAACGTTCATCGTCATCCATTCGCCTCCTGCACCTGCGACCGCCTTCCGGCGGAGTCCGCTGTCACACATGCCCGACGGTGTCAGGCCCCGCTGCGCAACAAGTCGCGGTAGCGGTCGAGAAAATGCGACGCCACCTCGTTGTTCAGGTGGCCCCAGGCCTCGTCGATGAGGCCGCCGCTGAGCAGCCCGCCGGCGGCCTTCGCGGCGACCGCCCCGACCATTTCGGCGATGCCCGTCATCGGGTCTCCGCCCAGGAGCCGCTCCTGGTTCACGTGCAGAAACTCGTTGGCGACCAGCGAAAACGTCGGTAGCTTCGGGACTGGATCGCGGCCGTTCACGTAGCGGAAGATGCGGCCGGCGAACTCCCGGTCGAAGGCCTGGCAGGCCTCGCGGTTCCCGATCATCGGCGCCCCGAACGTGCAGACCTCGTGCACAGGCACGAATCGCCGCTTGAAGAGCCAGGCGGACAGCAGCGCGAGCGCCCCGCCCAGGCTGTGGCCCGTGATCCACAGCGGCCGATCACGCGACGTCAACTCAGCCTCCACCGCCGCCGCCAGCGGCCCCCAGATCGCCGCGATCGCGTCGACGAAGCCCTTGTGAAATCGGGCCCCGACACCAGCCGCCGAGAGATCGTGCCCCAGCCGGCCCTCGGGCACGACGAGCAGGTTCATTGCGTCGGTCAAAAGAATGTCCTTGAGGCCGTCGAGCGTCGTCGGCGACTCCGTCCCGCGGAACGCGACCACCACGTTGTCGTCGTCCACGCCGAGCCAGGCCTGCGTGTTGTCGACGCTGAACAGCCGCGATTCGAGGCCGAGCAGGTCGCGAAACGCCGACTTTCCCTCGGCCTCGGCGAGGTAGGCCAGCGCGCTGGCCTCGCAGAGGAAGCGGGCACTGTCGAGGTTGCCAAGCGGTTCCTCGCGGAGTCTCCAGTCAATTGACATACCGGCGCTCCCCACTGGCGTCCCCGGAGGCGTTCTTCCAGCGTCGCAGCGTCGCCGTCGGCACGTCGTTGCCCGACACGTCGATCTGGCGGAGCTGCGGAGGCGGTGCGTCGAGAAACCGCCGCACGCCCTCGGGCGTGACCCGGGTGCGGGCGATCCGGAGGCTCTCCAGCTTCGGAAGCCGTGCCAGCTTCGCGAGGCCGGCGTCCGTGACTGCGGTGTCGTTGAGCGTGAGTTC
This sequence comes from Pirellulales bacterium, assembly GCA_044344895.1. Classification (GTDB taxonomy): domain Bacteria; phylum Planctomycetota; class Planctomycetia; order Pirellulales; family UBA1268; genus CAMCQY01. Next base: position 1,432 of record JBIJCD010000212.1, read on the forward strand.
CCGGAGCTCCGGCAGGCCGGCCAGCAGGTCGAGCGTGTCGTCGGAGACGTCGGCGTTACCCATCTCCAGGATCGACACATCGGGCTTCGTCATGAGGATTCGATAGTCGTCGCGGTCCCAGCCGGTCAGGTTGAGGGCCCGCCCGCCGTCGATCACCCGCTCACGCGGGCCGAGCCCCGCCACGGCGAGGTAGATCCGCTGTGCCGCCAGCGGCACAAGCCCCACGGCCAGTCCGATCCCGACGAGCGTGAGTGGCGCCAGCAGCCTGCGAACGTGCCTGCGCCGCAGCACGACGCCAAGCCCGCGAAACGCCGCCCAGAGCACCCCCGCTCCAAACGCGGCGAGTCCGGCGAAGACGAAGAACGCTCCGATCTGCTCGCTCATGGGTCGCATCCGTGCGCGGGTGAGCATGCATCATACGAACTTCCGCGGATACGCGGCAGAGCCGCGTATCCGTCGTTACGCCGAGGAAAGCACCGCCTCGGCACAGCTGCGACCGCTCGCGAGCGCCCCGTTGATCGACGCCGACGCGCAGTGGTCGCCGCAGAGAAAGAGCCGCGGCGCCAGCCGGCCGCCTGAAGACCGCAGCCGTCGGGCGATGGGGGATTCGTCGGGCAACGCCTGCTCGACCCGCACCGTCGCAAGCGGCCGCCACTCGTGCACGGTCTCGCCAAACCAGCCCACCGCCTGCCTGCGGATCGCGTCGGCCAAAACTGCATCGTCGCCGTGCCAGTCGCCGCGCACCGACGCGTACACGAGCGCCCGGCCGGCCGGGGCGTAGTCCGCCGCCACGTCCGACGGCACCGTGAGGTTGTCGATCGGGCCGTCGGCGGCGGCACTGACCACGAGCGTGGGGCTCGCCAGCGGCGACCGCTCGGCCGCGAACGCCACGAGCCGCGTCGACTTCCAGGCCCGCGACGCGAGCTCGCCGCGGTGGGCGGAAGGCAGCAGCGTCGCCGCCGCCGTGCCCTCGGTCGCCACGACCACAGCAGCCGCCGTGAGCTCGCCCCCCGCGGCGAGCTTGACGCGGCCCGGCTCCACGCTGGAAACCCGGGAGTTCAGCCGCACCGCCTCCGCGGGCAACGCGGCCGCCAGCTGCCGTGGGATCGAGTGCATGCCGCCGCGGGGCAGGCAGGCGCTGCCGCGGGCGAACATCGCGAAGTCGAAGCGAAAGACGTCGGCCGAGGTCTCGAGCCCGCGTTCGAGAAACACGCCGCCGAAGAACGGCACGAAGAACCGTCGGATGAAATCGGGCGAAAACCCGCGCGCCTCGAGCTCGGCGCGGGTGCTGCGGTCGCCCGCTGACCCGGCGGCGTCGGGGTCGAGCCGGCCTGAGGCCAGCGCCCGGAGCACGTCGCTTCGCAGCCGGGCCGTCCGCAGGCCGTCGGCCACTCCCACACTGCCATCGAGCACGGCACGCATCGCGGTCAGCGGCCGCCGCCACGGGTCGGCCACCGCCCGGAGCCTGCCCCCCTCGGCCACGAGCGCCCCCGGCTCGAAGCCGCCGAGCCGGAGCGCGCCCAAGTCGAGCTGCCGGCGGCCCTCCGGGTAGGCGTCGTTGTAGACCTGGAAACCACGATCGATCCGGAAACCGTCGACGGTGTCCGTGACCACCCGGCCGCCCACACGATCGGCGGCCTCCACGACGAGCACCCGCCGCCCCGCCCGCACGAGCTCACGCGCGCAGGCGAGGCCCGCCAGGCCCGCGCCGACGACGATGCAATCGGCACTGCGGCCGTTCGTGTGATCGCTCATGCGTTCGCCGAAGGTGACCGCGGGCCGAATCGGACCACACCGCTCACAGCGGCCGCACGACTGACTGACTCCGCCAGTAGTCGAAGAGCGTCTCGATCGAGTTCACCCCGCCGCCGGTGCCGCTCTTGTTCACGCCGCCGTAGGGCACGCCACGGGGAAACACGTTGTGGGCGTTGATCCAGCTGTTGCCCGCGATCATCGACTCCGCCACGCGGGCGGCCCGTCCCAGGTCGGTCGTCCAGACGCTGTTGGCCAGGCCATAGTCGGTGTCATTGGCCATGGCCACCGCCTCGTCCTCCGCGGAGAATTTCGCGAGGTAGGCGACCGGCCCGAAAATTTCCTCGCGGGCGGCCACGTTGTCGAGCGAACCCGCCAGCAGCGCCGGCTTCACGTAGAACCCGGCGTGCCCCGGAACGTCGGCCGGACCGCCGGCGACCAGCGCCTGCGCGCCCTGCTTCGTGCCCTTTTCGAGATACGAGAGCACCCGCTGCCGCTGCTTCGCGTTCACCACCGGCCCCATCTGCGAGCCGCCGGCGAGCTGGTAGCCGATCTTCACCGACTGCAGTCGCGACCGGCATTCGTCGACGAACCGATCGTAGATCGACGCGTGCACGAGCCAGCGGGTGGCGTCGCAGCAGACCTGGCCGGTGTGGAACGTGATCGCGCCCACGAGCTTCTCCGCCGTGGCCGCCACGTCGACGTCGTCGAACACGACCGCCGCGCCCTTGCCCCCCAGTTCCAGCTTTACCGGCACGAGATTGCGGCCGCAGGCCTCGGCCACGAGTCGCCCCACCTCGGGCGACCCCGTGAAGCTCATCCGCTTGATGCCGGGATGGGCCGACAGCGCCGCTCCTGCCACAGCGCCCGTGCCCGGGATCACGTTGATGACCCCGTCGGGAATACCCACTTCGCGGGCCAGCCGGGCGAGATAGATCGCCGAGAGCGGCGTGTCCTCGGCGGGCTTGATCACCACCGTGTTGCCCGCGGCCAGTGCCGGAGAGACGCCCCAGCCGATGAGCAGGAACGGAAAGTTCCAGGGAAAGATGAAGCCACATGGCCCCCACGGGTGGCGAACCGTCCAGGCCTCGTGCCCCGCGACGGCGAGCACGTTCCGCCGCTGCACGTGCTGCGCCATGTCGGTGAAGTAGCGGAGCGTGTCGACCAGGTTCTGCACGTCGCCGTGGGCGTGGGCCAGGATCTTTCCCGCGTCGAGGGCCTCGATCTGGCCGATCACCGCCTTGTGCTTTTCGACGGCGTCGGCAAGCCGGTGGAGGTGGGTGCCGCGCTCGTTCGGCGGCATGGTGGCCCAGCCCGATTTCCGGAAGGCGTGCGCGGCGGCCGCGACAGCGCGGTCGACATCGGCGGGCGACAGGCAGTGAAACTCCGCGATCGGCTCGCCCGAGCCGGGGTCGAGCGTGGCCATCGTCTCGCCAGTCGAACCGACGACGTCCTTCCCGCCGACGACGCCCTTCAGCGGCGCCGTGGCCAGGAACTTTTCCACTTCGGGCAGGAGGGCGACGGCAGGGGCGGCGGTGGCCATGGAGTGGCTCCAAGGGAGAGGAAGGAAGAAACCCGCGGTGGTATCTTGCCGGGTGCCGGGCTGGCCGTGCAAGTGCCGCGGCCCTCGGTCACTCGGCCCCTTCGACGAAAGCCCGCCATGAAAGCCTCCTCGGACCACGGCTGCCCCTCGCGACTGCTCGCCAATGCCGCCATGCGGCTGGTGGCGGCAACCTGGATCTCGCTCGTCGTCGCCCCCGCGACGGCCGCCGACCTCGTGCTGCCGGCGATCTTCTCCGACCACATGGTCCTGCAGCGCGACAAGCCCGTGCCGGTGTGGGGATGGGCCACGCCGGGCGACGAGGTCACGGTGGAGTTCGCGGGCCAATCGCGGCGGGCGACCGCCGGCAGCGACGGCCGCTGGAAGCTCGAACTCGCTCCCCTCACGGCCGCCGCCGAGGCCCGGCCCCTCGTCGTCAAGGCGGCCCGCGGCGGCACGGCCACCGTGAACGACGTGCTCGTGGGCGAGGTCTGGCTCGGCTCGGGACAGTCGAACATGGCGATGCAGGTGTCGCGGGCCCGCGACTACGCCGCGGAGCAGGCGGCGGCAAACCTGCCGCTGGTGCGGATGTTTCGCGAGGAGTCGCGGGGCGCGACGGCGCCGCAGGTCCGCTGCCAGGGCACCTGGGCCGTCTGCTCGCCCGACACCGTCGGCGGCTTCTCCGCCACGCTCTTCTTCTTCGGCCGCGAACTGCACCGCGAGCTCGGCGTGCCGGTGGGGCTGGTGAATTCGTCCGTCGGCGGCACGCCGATCGAGGCTTGGATCGACGCCGAGTCGCAGGCCCGGGATCCGGCGCTCGCCGAGGCGGTCGCCGCCGAGCGGAAGGCCGCGGCGGAGTTCGACGAACGGAAGGCCCGTGACCAGCACGAGAAGGCGATGGAAAAATGGAAGGAGCGGGCGTCCGCGGCCAAGCAGGCTGGCGAGCCCCCGCCCAAGAAGCCGAAGGATCCGCTCGACCGTCGGCTCAGCCACAACCTCGGCGTGCTCTTCAATGGCAAGATCGCGCCGCTCGTGCCCTTCGCCATCCGCGGCGCCGTGTGGTACCAGGGCGAGGCAAACGCGCAGCCCGGCAAGGGACCGCTCTACCGGCATCAGCTGCCGCTGCTCGTCACCGACTGGCGGAAACAGTGGGGCGACGACTTTCCCTTCGCCTGGGTGCAGCTGCCGAATTTCAACCGCGTCGGCGCCGGCTGGCCGCTCGTCCGCGAGGCGATGCTGCGGTCGCTGGCCGTGCCGAAGACGGGCATGGCGATCACGATCGACGTCGGCGACCCCCGCGACATCCATCCGCAGAACAAGCAGGACGTTGGCCGCCGGCTCGCCCTCTGGGCGCTGGGCGATGTCTACGGCCGCACCGTGCCGGCGACGAGCGGCCCGCTGCCAGCCGGCCACGAGGTCCGCGGCGCTGAGATCGTCTGCCGTTTTACCGCCGCCAACGGCCTGCGGGACCGCGACGGCGGCGACCTCGACGGCTTCGTGATCGCCGGCACCGACGGCCAGTGGAAGCCGGCGCGGGCGCGGATCGACGGAAAGAGCGTCGTCGTGTCGGCGGCGGGTGTCGCGAACCCCGCGGCCGTGCGGTATGGCTGGGAGCCGAATCCGAAGTGCGACCTCGTCAACGCCGCCGATCTGCCTGCATCGCCGTTCCGTACCGACGACTGGCCCGTGGACGACGCCGCGGCCGCCGGAGCCCGCAGATGACGGCTCGCTCAGGACTCGTCGCGGTCGTGGCCTGCCTCCTCGCATCGCGGGTAGCAGCCCCGGTGCGGGCCGCGGA
>JBIJCD010000214.1:0-6462 GCA_044344895.1 Pirellulales bacterium
CCGCCCGGGACTTTTGGTCCCGGGCGGAGCTCACTGGCCGAAGTCGGGCAACAGATCTCCGTTCGACCTATCGACCGAACATCACTTGGCGGAAACCGTGCGGCTCACCGCCACCACCTTGCCGCTGGTCTGCTTCTTGGCAGACGCATCGGGGGTGGGGGCCGGGGCGACAGCCGGCGCCGAGCCGGCGCAGGCGCCGCAGGCCGGATCCGCACCGCACGCCGGCTCGCAGCAGCCAGCGCTGCAGTCGGGCTCACCACAGCAGCCAGTGCAGCTGTGGTGCCGCTTCTTGGCGTTGTGGAGGGCACGGAGCAGCCCGCCGATCGAGTGCTTCTTCTTGCAGCAAGCCTTCGCACCGCAGCTCGGCTCGCAGCAGCCCGCACCTGCGTCGCAGGCCGGCTCGCAGCAACCGTTGCCAGCACCGCACGCCGGCTCGCAGCAGCCGTTGCCGGCGTCGCAAGCGGGCTCGCAGCAGCTGTTGCAGCGCTTCTTGCAAGAGAACAGACCCTTCAGGCCACCGAACAGGTCATGCTTCTTCCGGCAGCAGGCCTTGGCACCGCAGCTCGGCTCGCAGCAGCCAGCACCAGCGTCGCAGGCCGGCTCGCAGCAGCCGTTGCCGGCACCGCAGGCGGGCTCCGCAGCACAACCGTTGCCAGCACCGCAGGCCGGCTCGCAGCATCCGTTGCCGGCGTCGCAGCCGGGCTCACAGCACGAGGTGCAGCCCTTGTGGCCGAGCATCTTGTCGAGAAGCTCGAAACCGAAGGACTGGCTACAAACGGTGACACCGAGAACCAGCGCACCGAGGAACAACATACGCTTCATCGAGCCACATCTCCTTTGCTTGTGAATCACGTGAGAGCTTCGTCCCGATCGCGAGGTAAGGTCACCCCGAGGTTGTGATTCACGAACTGTCTTGCGGCAGGCCTGTCGAGCCATTCCGTGACTCGAAGAATTTGCAGGTTGCTGCCGCCCCCTGGTTGCCCGACGGGCACAGTGATGCCCCGGGGGACATGAGGGCTATCGGCGGCGTGGTGAAAGCGGCTTGAGCACGGTTCAGGTATTTTTCGCCGCACGACGCGTCGTGCTTGCTGGGCAAAAAATGCCGCGCATCACGATGCTGACGACCGTGCCGCGCCGGGTGGCGCGACCGTTACAGCCGCGGGCGATTCTCCTGCCCGACCCGCAGGGTTTCACATGCGGGGAAGGCTCGTGTGAAGCCGTGACGGTTGCGCCGGGCGAAGCCGCACAGCTTGACAGGGGTGGTGCGAGCGTTAGACTCCGCCGCTGGATCTGGTGGCCCGTCGTCCGCGCGTCTGCGGCGGCGTGCAAACAGGGAACTCCGGTGTGATTCCGGGACGGCCCCGCCGCTGTGTCCAGGCGATCTGACCGTGGGCGACTCGACGCCGTCGAGCCGTTGGCGGGATGAAAAGTCCGGCTGATATCGTGCCATTGCGGGTGAGGCGGTCTGTGCCGCCGAACGCCGCGAGAAGGTGACAGCCGGTCGAGTCTGGGAGTCAGAAGACCTACCAGTTTCCGAGAGGAGGTCGGCGTCTCTGCGCGGGCGGAGCGTCGGGCACGGCTCGCGCGTGCGGGCCGCTGGTGAAGGTCTGGCCGTTGCGGCTTTGGCTCGTGCCGGTCGTTCGGGCGTTCCGCAGGGCGTCGTGCGCTCCCCCGCCGGTTCCGCGCCCCGCTGTGGAGCGCGGTGACGGCGCTGTGATGGTGCCACCGCGGCCTGCGGCGAGGTCCCGCAGGGAGGTCGTCATGGTCGATGGAGAGAAGCGTCGTCGGTTCGCGCACCCGGTCGTGTATGCGGGTCACGAGGGTGGGGTGACCGGCAGCCGGCCCGGGTTCTCGCTCGTCGAACTGCTGGTGGTGGTGTCGATCATCTCGGTGCTGGTCGGCCTCCTGCTGCCCGCCGTGCAGTCCGCGCGGGAATCTTCCCGCGGCACCGTCTGCGGCAACAACCTGCGGCAACTGGGCATGGCCCTGCACAACTTCGTCAGCGCCAACGGTGGCCTGCTCATGCCGCTGAAGGTGGACGACGCCGCCCGAATCGCGGGCGTCGCGGCGAACCCCGACCAGAACCCCTATCCCGGCAAGAGCCGATACTGGTTCGCCGAGGTCGACGAGAACCAGACCGCCATCGACAAGAAACTCGATTTCACGAAAGGCACACTCTCGCCCTTCATGGAGGGCAACGTGACGGCCTACCAGTGCCCGAATTTCATCGAGGACTCGGTCGACGTCGTCCGGTTCGGCACCATGGCCACGGGATTCGACTACAACGCGTCGCTCGGTCCCGGCACCGAGTACGACTGGGACAGCTACCCCAACGTCACGCTCCTGCAGCGCAGCCGCCAGTACAGGATCGGCCAGGTACGGGAGACGAAGCGGACGATCGCCTTCGCCGAGAGCGCCATCGTCTACTTCCTGCCCCCGTACCCGCTGCGGGAGAACCTCGGCGGCCTGCTCCTGCCGAGCACGTCCGATCCCGCGGTGCACTTTCGCCACGCCGGGCGCACCGCGAACGTGGCGTTCCTCGACGGGCACGTGGAGCGGTACCCGCGGAAGTTCCGCGCCGGACCCTGGACCGCCCCGGCGCAGCTCAAGCCGATGGACTTCTACGGCGTGGGCGTCGTCTGCGACGGCGACCCGGCGGACGACGCGCAGTGCGACACGCTCTACGACCGCGACTGATATCCCCTGCCGTGCTGGAGCCGGCCTGGACAAGGTTCGAGGTGACGCGATGAACAAGCAGATGGTCGGGGATCCACGGTTCTGGACGGCGGTCGGGGCCTCGTGCCTGGCGGCGTGGCTCGTAGCGCCGCACCTGCTGCCCGCCCGGCCGCCGGCGGTGTCGGCGGAGGAGGTCGCCGAGATCCGCTACGTCTGCCGCGAGACCGGCGAGGTCTTCAGCCGGCGGGCGACCGCGGCGGTGCTGCCGCATCCCGTGACCGGGAAGCCGACGCTCGTGCCAGCCGTGTACGACGCCCGGAAGAAGCGGTGGAAGCCGGGGCCGCCGCCGGAGGTCATGCACCACAAGGGGCTGCTGCGGCCCACATCATGACCTCCGCCGCCGACCGTCGCCGCGACGAGGTGCTGGCGCACAACGCGCGGGCGTGGGATCGTCTGGCCGAAGGGCTGGCGGCCCTCACGCGGCCGGCGGTGGACGCCGCCTTCGACGATCCGCGGTCGTGGCTGGGGAGCGGTGGGCCCACGGGGCGGACCTGGCTGCCGGCGCGGCTCGACGGGCTCGAGGTGCTCTGCCTCGCCGCGGGCGGCGGCAAGCACGGCCCGCTCTACGCGGCCGCCGGCGCGCGGGTCACCGTGGTCGACCTGTCGCCGGTGATGCTCGAACTCGACCGGCAGGTGGCCCGTGAGCGGCGGATCGACCTGGAGATCATCCAGGGATCGATGGACGACCTTGGGATGCTGGCGGCGGGCAGGTTCGACCTCGTGGTCCATCCGGTGAGCAGCTGCTACCTGCCGGACGTGGGGCGGATGTTTCGCGCCGTGGCCCGCGTGACGAAGGCGGGCGGCCTGTACGTGAGCCAGCACAAGTCGCCCCAGAGCCTGCAGGCGTCGCTCGAGCCCGGAGTGGGCGGCCGCTACGAATTGCTCCACCCGTCCGGCAGCGGCCCGCTGCCGCCCGCGCCGCCGTCACGGATCCGCGAGGCCGGCACCCGCGAATTCGTCCACTCGCACGAGGCGCTGCTCGGCGGCATCTGTCGGGCAGGGTTCCACATCGAGGACGTCTGCGAGCCCGATCACACGGCGGCGTCGGCCGGACCGACCGCGGCCGGCACGTTCGCCCACCGCGCCGCGTTTCTGCCTCCCTACATCCGCATCCTCGCCCGCCGCAGCGCGGTTTCGCCTCCGTCCGCCGCCGGGCTCTCCGCCGGGCGGAGGCTGGTGGTAGAGTAAGTCCGTCAGGTCCCGCCAGGGCAGTTCGCCCCGGCAGCCGCCTCCCAGCCCGCCCCCGACCATGATCTGCCTCAACGTGCTCCTGCTCGCCAAGGATGCCGCCGACGTGCCGGCGATCCGCGACCACCTCACCGAGGCGATGCGGAAGAGCCGCACCGAGCCCGGCTGCCTCCGGTTCGACGTCTACCACTCGTCGGCGGAGCCGCGGCGGTTCGTGCTCGTGGAGCACTGGGCTTCCCAGGAGGCGCTCGACCAGCATCGTCTGGCGGAGGCCTACACGACGATCTACAAGCCGCGCGTGATGCCGCTCATCGATCGCGAAGGCCATCCGGCGACGCTCCTGGAGTGACGGGGAAGCAAGCGGACCGCGTGCCCGCGACCGCCGACCCTTTTCGCGCGACCGGCTTTCGGCCTCCACAATCGGCTTCCCCTCGGCATTCCGCATGATCCTGCTGATCGACAACTACGACTCGTTCACCTGGAACCTCGTCCAGCGTCTCGGGGAGATCGCCCCCGGCATGCCCGTCGAGGTGCATCGCAACGACCAGATCACCACCACCGAGATCGCCGCGAAGGCTCCCAGCCACATCGTGATCTCGCCCGGCCCCTGCACGCCGAACGAAGCCGGCATCTCCTGTGAGGCCGTGCGGCGGTTCGCGGGCCGCATGCCGATCCTGGGCGTCTGCCTCGGCCACCAGTCGATCGGCCAGGTGTTCGGCGGCACGATCGTCCGTGCGAAGCGGCTGATGCACGGCAAGGTCGATCGGATCGAGCACGCCGGCAAGGGGCTGTTCGCGGGGCTCGCCAGCCCGATCGAGGCGACCCGCTACCACAGCCTCGTCATCGATCCACCGACGCTGTCGCCCGAGTTCGAGGTCGACGCCTGGTCGACCGCGCCCGACGGCTCGCGGGAGATCATGGCCATCCGCCATCGCTCCATGCCGGTCTATGGCGTGCAGTTCCATCCCGAGAGCTTCCTGACTCCGGCGGGCTACGACCTCCTGCGGGCGTTCCTGCGCACCGGCGCGGTGCCTGCATGATCGAGCTGGCGGAGGCCATCGGGCTGGTCGAGCGGAACGCCGCGCCGCTGCCGCCGCGACGGGTGCGGCTGCTCGAGGCGTGTGGCCGCCGGCTGGCGGCCCCCGTCGTCGCCGACGTCGACTCGCCGCCGTGGGACAGGGCGATGATGGACGGCTTCGCCGTCCGCGGCGCCGAGTATCCGCCTGGCGACAGCGTCGCTGAGCTCGAGGTCGCGGTCGACCTCGCCGCCGGCGACGTGACGGCGCTCGGGATCGGACCGGGAGCGTGTGCCCGCATCATGACGGGCGCCCCGCTCCCGCCGGGCGCCGATTCGGTCGTGCCCGTGGAAGCCGCCGTGGACGGCACCGCCCGCGCGCACGCCGGCGGCCGGGTGCGGCTGCAGGATCGGCGGTTTCGGCCCGGACAGCACGTGGCGCGGCAGGCCGCTGCCTTTCGCCGTGGCCAGGAGGTGCTCGCCGCGGGCATGACGTTGGCCGCCGCCGAGATCGGGCTGGCCGCCGAGGCCGGAGCGACCCACGTCGTCGCCGCGTCGCGAGTGCGGGTGGCGATCCTGTCGACGGGCAGCGAACTGGTGCCACCGACCACGGTGCCGGCCTTCGGCCAGATCCGCAACTCCAACGGGCCGATGCTGGCCGCCGCGGTGCAGCTGCTCGACGCCGAGCCCGTCGCGCTGGGCATCGCGGCCGATCGGCCCGAGGCCATCCGGGCGGCCGTCGCGCAGGGGCTCGCGGCCGACGTGCTCGTGCTGTCGGGGGGCGTGTCGGCCGGCGACCTCGATCTCGTGCCGGAGATCTTCGCGGCCTGCGGGGTGGAGCAGGTCTTTCACAAGGTGCGGCTCAAGCCCGGCAAGCCCGTGTGGTTCGGCATGCTGCGCCGCGCCGCGGCGCCGGCCACGCTCGTGTTCGGCCTGCCCGGCAATCCGGCCAGCAGCCTCGTCTGCTTCGAGCTGTTCGTGCGGCCCGCGGTCGCGATCCTCGCGGGGCGGCCTCGCGACGCCTGGCACCTGCCGCGGTGCCGGGCGAGGCTCGACGGCTCCGTGAAGTCGGCGGCGGACCGGCCGGTCTACCTCCCCTGCCGCGTGCGGCGCGGCGGCGCCGTGACGGAGGCCCAGCCACTGCCGTGGTCGGGATCGTCCGACCTGCTCGGGCTCGCCGCGGCAGGCGGGCTGATCGCGCTGCCGGCCGGAGGTCGCGTGCACGAGGCGGGCGAGGAGGTCGAGGTCGTGCTGCGCGATGCCGTGATGAAACGCAACGGGTGACAGGCGTCGGGGCTGCCCGTGCCCCGTCGCCGGACGTTCGCTGCGGCCATCCCTGGCCTCCGCTCACTGCATGCCGGCTGCGCTGCGGCATCCTGCCTGCGCTTGCCGCCAAGCCCGGCTCTCAGGGCACGGGCAGCCCCTCGTCGTGCGTACTGCGCGTAGCCAACGGGCGGATGCCCGCCACGCACACATCGCGCGATGCGGAGTTTTGCGTGAAGTCGGCGTCGGGCCGCCCGTGC
>JBIJCD010000216.1:0-6426 GCA_044344895.1 Pirellulales bacterium
TTCCTCGAGTGTGGGGGGGGGAGGGGGGCGGTCGAGAAGTCTTGGAGAGGTGTGCCTCGAAAGAATAGAGTCTGGAGGTCGGGCCGGTCAATGAATGCCACGGCGTCAGCCGTGCCGACCCCGACCGCTTCCGTAGGCCGAGGGCCATGGCTGCACCAGTGCACGAGATCGAAATCCGGGTGCGGTATCAGGAGACCGACGGCCAGCGGCGGCTACACCACGCGAACTACCTCACCTATTTCGAGATGGGCCGCACCGAAATGCTGCGGTCATTCGGGAGGACCTACCGTGAGTTCGAGGAGGAGGGACTGTTCATGGTGGTGTCGGAGGTGTCCTGCAAGTACCACGCTCCGGCCGACTACGACGACGTGCTCCGCCTCCGCACCCGCGTGGAGAAGATCGGCGCGGCCCACATCAAGCACGCCTACGAACTGATCCGCGGGACGACGATCCTGGCGACCGGCAGCACGACGGTGGTGTGCGTCGACCATGAGGGGAAGATTCGCCGCCTGCCCGAGTGGATGCTCGGCTGATGGGGCCGAGACGCTGCCGACGGCGGCATCAGTCGGAAGAAGGCGATGCGACTATGCCGCCCTGCACGCGAAACGTCGCCTCCAGGTGACGGAGTTCGCGCGTCACCGGGGGCGGAGCGGCAGCGGATCATCGTCTTCGTCCACCAGGACGCCCGGGCCGTCGAGACCGTAATGGTCGTCGGCGATTCCCGCCGTCTGGCAGCAGTCCTCCTCGTCGGGATCGCCGACGTAGGCGAGCAATGCCTCCATCTCGCTCTCGGATATCTCCGCGAGCCGGAAGCTGCGGAGGATTTCGGGGGCGGGATCGCAGGGCGGGGCCGCTGCGGCCACCTGCTCGGCTTCACGCGAGCGGACGTACTGCTCGCACAGCGAAAAGAGTTCGTCGCGAACCATGGTCTGCTCTCCTCTCGTGACGCATCGACAGGCGAAGCGGTTCCAGGCATCACCCTGGGCAGTACCCGGAAAAGCACCTCGCCAGGATATACGCGGGACGTGAGGGGATTGTTCACCGGATGCGGACAGCCGCGGTTAGGCTGGGGCATGATGGACGGGCGACACGGCCTGCCCATGGCCGGGGCGGGCCGTAACGCCGCCCGCGTGCCGGTGATGCCGCGGCTGCCGAGGACGCTCACCGAGCGGCCACTCTGGCCGCCTCGTGCTTGTTTTTACGCGGCTTGACGGAGCGCACAGGGCTGCCTACTGTCAAACCGTCACCCTAGCTGATCTCGGGGTTGCCCTCTCCCCGCCTCCTTCCTGCCCGGAACGGCGGCCTCGGGTGCTCGCAGCCCCCGTCTCCCCGGCCTGCACCCGGCTCCCATCGCCATGAACACGCCAGCGTCGGACATGCAGTCGGCCTGGGTGGACTGGCGGGATGGCACGCGGAACGCGCGGGCCTGGTGGACGATGGCGTGGTACGACATCGTTCTCCGTTACCGGCGGTCCATGCTGGGGCCGCTGTGGCTGACGATCAGCATGGGGGCGATGCTGCTGGGCATGGGGCCGCTGTATGCGGCTATCTTCAAGGTGCCGCTACGGGATTTCTTTCCGCATCTCGCTCTGGGGATCATCTTTTGGCACCTGTTCACCGGCACGATCAACGACGCCTGTAACACCTTTATCGGCGCCTCGAATCATCTCAAGCGCGGCGGTTATCCGATCAGCCTGTTCGCCTGGAGGGTGTGGGCCCGCAATCTGATCCAGTTCGTGCATCACATCGTGCTGATCGTGCCGGTGGCGGTGTGGGCAGGCATGCGGTTTGCGCCCGTCAACCTGGTGTTCTTTGCCGGCTTTGCGATCGCCATCCTGAATCTGCTTGCGCTGACATTCTCGCTGGGCATCATCTGTGCCAGGTTTCGAGATGTGCCGCAGATCATCTCCAGCGTCATGCAGCTGCTGATGTTCGTGACACCGGTATTTTGGCTGCCCGAGAGCCTGCCGGCCCGGGCGAGGATCATCCTCTTCAACCCCTTCGCTCTGCTGCTCGACATCATGCGGGCGCCGCTGCTCGGCCGCATGCCCGATGCCGAGTCGTGGTGGGCGGTGGTGGGCTGGACCGTTGCCAACGTGCTGCTCGCCGTACTGCTCTTCGTTCGCAAGCGGTCGCAGATTGTCTACTGGTTGTGATCTCCCCGGGCTGTGATCATGGCGAGCATCGAGCTTCGTGACGTTTCGGTCTCGTTTCCGATCTTCGGAACGCACACGGCGTCGTTGCGCCGGACGTTCGCTTCCACGGTGACCGGAGGTCGCATCGGGACCGATACGGGCGTCACCATCGTGGAAGCCCTGCGCGACATTACGCTGGAGCTGCGAGACGGCGATCGCCTCGGCGTCGTCGGTCATAACGGCGCTGGCAAGACCACGCTGCTGCGCACGATGGCCGGCGTCTATCCTCCCCAAGGCGGCAGCTGCACGCGGCGGGGGCGTGTCTCCAGCCTGATCGAGCCGGCACAGGACATCGAGCCGGAGGCGACCGGCTACGAAAACATCGAGATGTGGGGTGTGCTCAAGGGGCTCTCGCGAGCGGAGATTCGCCAACTCCTGCCGGACATCACCGAGTTCAGCGGGCTGGGGGACTACCTGTCCATGCCAGTGCGAACCTATTCCACGGGCATGCTGATGCGGCTGGCATTCGCCATCACCACGAGCGTCCCGGCCGACATCCTTTTGATGGATGAGTGGCTGGCCGTCGGCGACGCCGATTTCAAACAGCAGGCGGAGCGACGGCTGCGCGAGGTGATCGATCGCACCGGCATCCTCGTACTCGCATCTCACTCTCCCGAACTCATCGCCCGCGAATGCAATCGGGTGATCGAGCTGTCGCACGGGTGGCTGGTCAGGGATGGGCGGTTGGATCCTCGCCCACAGTCCGCTGGGGCGTGACGCCGCGTTCGCTCCCGGTTCCAACCTGGAAGTGAGTGCCCAGGTGTGCCCGGTCGTCGAAGAGATCGCCGCTGATCGGGCGCCGCGGAACATTGGCGATGTCGTACGCGAGGAACGCCAGCAGGAGTTGGACGCCCACGAGAATCGGCAGCACGGCCAGCATAATCGTGCCGAGTGGCGTGAGCGTGCCGCTCGACAGTGCGACGGCCCACCGCCAGGCACCGAATGCGGTTCCGGTGAGCAAAAGGATCAGCCCTGCAACCAACTCAAGCGAGGCAACGCTCATGTCCCGCAGGAAGTAGTTGTAAAAGATGCGCTTCATGAAATTACGGATGTGCTTGACCAGGAATTCCGGCAGGACGTGCGAGATCCGCAGGTTGCTGGTTTCGTCGGCGTAGGCGGCCTGCATGGGAAAGTCGACAACCACCGCCCGCAGCGTGTTGAGTCGAAACAGCATGTCGGTCTCGAAAAAGAACCGCCGGCTGATCTTGTCGAAGGGAAGATGTGCCGCGACGGAACCGGAGAGTGCCGTGAATCCGTTGGTCGGGTCGAAAATCGCCCAGTACCCGGTCGAAAACTTCGACATGAAAGACAGGAGCGCGTTGCCGACGATCCGTACGATCGGCATTCTTCTGATGTGTGACAGATCGTAAAACCTGTTTCCCTTCACATAGTCCGCGTGGCCGGCGACGATGGGGGCGACGAGCCGGGGTATCAGCCGTGGGTCCATCTGCCCGTCACCGTCGACCTTCACCAGCACGTCCATGCCGTCAGCGATCGCCTGCCGGTACCCGGCCATCGATGCACCGCCGACTCCCAGGTTGACCGGATTGCGCAGCACCCGCACCCTGGGATCGTCACACTCCTCGGCGACCAGATCGCCGGTCGATTCGGGGCACTGGTCGTCCACGACGTAAATCGCTGTCACTTCTGGCCCGATCCGCGCGAGCACGTCGAGGACATGCCGCGCTGTGCGATAACATGGGATGATCACAGCGATCCGCGGCGGTGGAGTCGTCGACGCCGGGATCGCTCGCGTCAGGCCGGATGCATGCTGGGGAGACTGGCTCATCCACGTCCTCCACATCGCGTTGCGTGACGTGGCCTCGTCACGGGTTGCCGTCAGATGGTGTCCGGCCACCAGTCTCATTCCCGGGCACGGGAGTGAAAACGCGATACACCCCGTTGTCGAAGGCCGCCGTCAGCGAAGGATCGTTCACCAGGTGAGCGGCGATGTCGGCGTAGCCGATGTTCGGGTGATACGCCATCACGAAACAATGCGCTCCCTTGTCCGCGAGGTACTGGGCACCGGTGCCGGCGTATGGTTCCGCAATATGCAGCGTGCGGCGCTGGGCGAAATACCCCACCGCTCTCGGCTTGAAGGCACAGAGTATCGCCTCGGGTGGCGTGTTCAGCCGCAGCCAATCTGCCAGGGCGAGAGCCTCCGACGACTGGGCGTCGTCGGGGGCGGTGATCGGGCCAGTGGCGGCACGGCCCAACGAGACCGCCGTCTGGAAGTTGTAACGCGCGCCATGCATGGCGATCGGCGCTATGGAGATCGCGCCCAAGGCCCCTGCGGAGAGCAGCCAGGCTGCTGCGGGATACTTGCGAGCCAATGGCAGCGACGCGGCCTGCGACTCGCATGCCGCGATGCCGCCGGCCGCCAGCACCAGCAGTGCCGGCGCCAGCGGATACAGATAGCGCATGCCTCCCGTCCACGGTGTGTTTATCAACATGCATGCATATGCGAGCACGAACCAGTGAAGCGGCGACGGCGACCCGCGCTGTTGCCACAGCATCATGAACGCCAGTGCTACCATCGCCGCGACCGCCCACGGACCGATGGCCCGAGCCAGCGGGTCGAAGCCGCAAAAGACCGTGACGAGGTTCGTGAATTCCGTGGCCATGCGTTCTCGGTACGACACGGGCACGCCGCCGGTGTGAGCGAGATAGATGCGGATGCTGCCGGCCGACATCACGGCAGTGCAGGCGAGGGCCATCGCCACGACGACTCCGCCGTGGAGGGCCGCTCTGTCGAAGCGACGTGCGTTCCGCAGTGTGCCACAATTGCGAAAGGCATAGTGGGCAGCCAGTGCGGCAGGCAATGCAAGTCCTGCGGTTCGCAGCCACATCGCCAGGAGCATGGCGATCCCCATCGCCATTAGGAGGGCGAATCGGATGACGATGGGCGGGACCCTAGCGTGCCGATCGTACTCGCATGCCATCCACAGCGCGGCGGTGGACGCGAACACGAAGGGAATGTCGGTGAGGATGGTGTTGATCCCGAAAATCATCCCGGGAAGGACGAAGACGGCGAAGCCGCATGCGGCCGCGGGCAGCGGTCGCACGATGCAGCGGGCGAGGCCATAGGTGGCTGCGGCCGAGCCGATCCAGGCGAGGACGTTCAGCAGTTTGAGGAAGCGAAAGTCCCAGCCGCCCAGGCTGGCCCACGCGGCCAGAAGGTAGGGGAACCCGGTCGGGACGATTTCGCCGTTCGTGGTGAGCGCGGTCGGGGGACGGCCTGTCGCGATGTTGTCGGCGATCTGCAGATAGAGTCCGTAGTCGTCGCCCCAATCGTGACCTGCGGAGAGGGCGTAGCAATACACGACGGACAACACCGCCGCGAGCGTGGCCAGCAGAATGAGGATGATCGCTTCGGCCTGACGTACGGTGACGGGACGCATGGAACGCGCTGCCGAAGAAGAGATTCGTCGACCCTATCCTCGCCGTTCGGTCCGGTCAACCGGCGTTGCCACCCGGACCCCAACTTGTGTCGCCTTGCATTCGCGATCGAGGATGATCACCATCGACGTCAACGCTCCGCCGCCAATGCGTCTTTTGTAGGGCAACCGCTCATGACGCCATTTCCTGCCCTGGACAGCGAGGTCAGCGTGCGGCCATGCCGATCTTCACAGCCGGGCACCGGCGGGTGGTGGGCCGTCGCGGCGCTTCTTTGGGCGCTGCCGAGCGTGACGATTGTGACGGTCGTCCGGCTGTGGCATGACATCCCCTGGGGTGACAATCTCACACTCTTTGTCGACAACCGGATGGCCGACGGCCTCACCTTCGAGCGGTTGTTTCGCTTCCACAACGAGCACCTCATCGTGCCGACCAAGCTGGCGGTCTACGCCGACTACTGGCTGTGGCACGGCGCCAATGTCCTTCCCGCCGTGATGGCCACGGCCGGTACGCTGGGGATTATCGGGATCTACGGCTGGATGTTTCTGCGGTGGCATGGCAGGCTGCCGCCGGCACAGGCCGCGTGCGCCACGGGGCTGCTGGCTGTGATCCTCCTGAACGGGCGGCTCGCGTGGACACTGACGTGCCCGATTCTCCTGCAGCACGTCTCGGTAAACCTGCTCGCGAGCGGCACGCTCGCGGCGTACGCCACGCTGGCCACGGCGGGTGCGGGGCAGCGCAGGCGCGAATGGACGTGGCCCGTGTTTCTTGTCGGAGGTCTCGTGGCAGCCACGGCCAGCGCGAGCGGCGTGCTGATCATGCCCGCAGCCGTGGC
>JBIJCD010000312.1:0-4706 GCA_044344895.1 Pirellulales bacterium
CGGGCCGGGGGGTGGGGATGGACATCGTGCGGACGAAGGTGCGGCAGCTGAACGGGTCGATCGAGGTCACGAGCGTCCGCGGGGTGGGCACCACCTTCACGATCGCCCTTCCGCTCACGCTGACGATCGCGCGGTGCATGCTGTTCCGCGTTCCCCAGGGCGTGTTCGCGGCGCCGATCGAGAGCCTGCGGGAGATCGTGAGGCTGGCGGATCACCGTACCGTCACCGTCAACGGCCGCGACCTGTGCGACATCCGGGGGGAGTTTTTGCCCCTCGTCGGCATCGACGACCTGTTCACCTGGAGCGGCGCGCCTGTCCCCGCCGCCGGCATTGCGGGCGAGAACGTCGTCGTGCTGCGGGCGGGCCACCGGGGCTTCGGACTGCGGGTGGATGCACTGCTCGGCGGGCAGGATCTGGTGGTCAAGCCGCTTGACGAGAACTACGAGCATATCCACGGCCTCGGGGGCGCCAGCATCCTCGGCGACGGCGCCGTCTGCCTGCTCCTCGACGTGGCCGCGTGCGTCGACATGGCCGTGCCGCAGAAGCTCGGTAGGATGGCGGACGCGGACCAGCCCTTGCCCGGCGGCGACCGCGGACGACCGTCGCCGTGACGGCACCCGCGTTCGGCCAGCTGGTCCCTCGTTCTGGGGTTCGTTGCATGAGTTCTTCCGACCTCGGCGGCCTGACGGCCGCGTTCCGCACGGCGGCCGCACGATCATCCGTATCGCTGTCGCAGTGGCTGGGGCGTCCCACGGCCATCATCGTGCAGGACGTGGCGGCTTGTGCTCTCGACCAGGCCGCCGGCGCGCTGGGGACGGGTGCGGAGACGCTCTGCGTCTGTGCCATGCAGGTGGGTGGCCACACGCCCGGAATCATCGCCCTGGCCGTGTCGGACGAGGCCGGATTGGCGATGGCCGACCTGCTGCTGGGCCGGCCGGCCGGCGAATCGCGGGAGTGGGGCGACATCGAGCGGTCGGCGATGGCCGAGACGGCCAACATCATCGGCTGTGCCTACCTCAACGCCGTGGCCGACGCGAGCGGAGACGGCGGCGAGCTGCCGGCGCTCGTTCCGTCGCCGCCCTGGTTCGTGCGGGATTACCCAGAGGCCGTGATGGCGAGCCTGATCGCCACGCAGACGAGCGACGATCCGTCCGTCTTCCTGACCCGCACCGCCTTCGGCATCGAGGGCACGGCGATCCGCTGCAGCCTGGTCTTCGTGCCGCAGTCGGTCGCCGCGGGCCGGCCGCGATCGGGGCTGGCGTTGTGACTCGGCCCCCGTTCCAGCAGCCGCCGCGGGCCGATGGCGCGACCGCCCCGGGCGGCGTTCCCGCGGCCGCGATCGCCATGGGAGAGATCGGCGTGGGCCGTGACGGTGACGCGCTCCGCACGTTCCTCGGCTCGTGCGTCGGGCTGGCGCTCTACGATCGCCGCCGGAAGATCGGGGGCCTGGCACACATCGTGCTGCCCGACTCGCGGGGACAGGGGCAGCCGCCCGGCAAATACGCCGATACGGCCGTGAGGCACACGATCCGGCTGCTCGAGGCGCTGGCGGGCGGCGAGACGCTGCGGCTGGTGGCGAAGCTGGCCGGCGGCGCCAAGATGTTTCCCTTCCAGACCGGCATGACCGTGGGCGATCAGAACGTGCAGGCCGTCGAACGTCTCCTGGCGGCAGAGGGGATCGCGGTGGTCGGTCGCTGCTGCGGCGGCGAGCACGGCCGCCACATGACCCTGGAGGTCAGCACGGGCACCGTCTGGATCGACACCGTCGGCAGCGACACGCGAGTCATCCTGTGACAATTACGACCGGCGGCGGACCGCGCCGCATCAACCCGAACATGACACCGGAGGAAACACGCTGATGGACCAACCAAAGAAGCGGCTGCTCGTCGCCGACGACGCGCTGATCATGCGGACGATCATCAAGGACATCGCCACGCGGGCCGGCTGGGAGATCGCCGGAGAGGCGGCCACGGGAGCCGAGTGTGTCGACCGCTACCGCGAGTTGCGGCCCGATCTCGTGACGCTCGACATCGTGATGCCCGTGATGGACGGGGTCGAGGCCCTGCGGACGCTGCGGCAGGAGGATCCGGCGGCGCGGGTCGTCATGGTGTCGGCCGTCGACCAGAAGGCCAAGCTCATGGAGTGCATCCAGCTCGGCGCGATCGACTTCGTCGCCAAGCCGTTCGACCGGGAGCGGCTCAAGGCGCTGCTGCAGAGGTACCTCGCCGCCGCGACCGCCTAGGGCGCATCTGGTTTAGCTGTAGCGACGACTTGGCAAACCTGGAGACGGAGGCAAGGGGTCGGCGAACGCTCGAGGAGCTTTGGGCCGCCTCGGCCCACGCGACGAGACTTTTGCCGCCCCGAAGCCGTCGCTCCACCAAACCGGGATGCGCACTAGGGCGGTTCAGCTCCCCACATCACGCGAGGGGTTGCCCATGCCCCGGGAGCCGGAGGAGGCGGCCAGCGGAGCCATGGATGGCGGAGCGCAGACGCCTCCGAGAGAGCGGAGGCCCGGAGGGCCAAAGCGAACGTCCGGCGATGGGGCGTGGGCAACCCCGAATTGCGACGTATGGCCGTGAATGTCGGTGGGTGCTTACGCCTGGAGGCCGAACGCACGGCGCAGCACCCGCAGCGACTCGTCACCGTGCTCGGCGGCCACGATCACGTTGAGCCGCACCTCGCTTGTGCTCACCAGGTCGATGTTGATCCCGGCGTCGGCCAGCGGCTTGAACAGCCGGTCGGCCACGCCGGCGTGGCTGCGGATGCCCACGCCAGTGATGGAGAGCTTGGCCACGTGGGGCACGTCGGCCACCCGCGCCCCGCGGGCGGCGGCGATCCTGCCTGCCACTTCGATGGCCCGGTCGCGGCTCTCGGCCGGCACGGTGAACGAGATCTCGGCCCGGCCGTCCCGCGGGTGGCTCTGCACGATCATGTCGACGAACAGGCCGGCCCGGCCCACCTCCTCGAAGACGTCGGCGGCCACGCCGGGCGTGTCGGGCAGGTCGGTGAAGGTGACGAGCGCCTGCGACGAGTCGAGCTGGCAGTCCTCGATGGCGAGATCCTCCATGCCCTCGAGCCGCCGCACCACGTCGAGCGGGCTCGATTTCACCAGGCTGCCGCCCGTGATGTCGGCCTCGCCGTCGACCGTCTCCGCCTCGAGTCCGAACGCGCGGTGGACAGCCTGCACCGCCGCGGCGCCGTCCTTGCGGTCGACGAGCACGGAGATCTTGATCTCGCTGGTGGTGATCATGCGGACGTTGATCCCCTCGCGGGAGAGCGCCGAGAACATCCGGCCGGCCACCCCCTCGGCCTCCGCCATGCCCACGCCGACGACCGACACCTTCGCCACGCCGTCGTCGTGCGACACGCCGGTGGCGCCGAGCCGGGCCGCCACCCGCTGCGAGAGCGCGAGCGCCTCGGCCAGGTCGTCGGCCGGCACGGTGAAGGAGATGTCGGCCTGGCCGTGCTGGCCGACGTTCTGCACGATCATGTCGACGGCGATCCCGGAGGCCGCGAGCTCCGAGAACAGCGCGTGGCTCGAGCCCGGCTGGTCGGGGACGTTTTCCAGGGTGATCCGGGCCTCGTCCCTGGCGATCGCCACGCCGCTGGCGGGCCGCGGCGTCGACTCCTCGGCCGCCAGGATCATGGTGCCGGGCACGTCCTTGAAGCTCGACCGCACGAGCACCTTCACCCCGAACTTCTTGGCGAATTCGATCGACCGGGGGTGCATCACCCCGGCGCCGAGGCTGGCCATCTCCAGCATCTCGTCGTAGCTGATCGAGGGCAGCCGCCGGGCGTCGGGCAGCATCCGCGGGTCGGTCGTGTAGACACCGTCGACGTCGGTGTAGATCTCGCACAGGCCGGCGTCGAGCACGGCTGCCAGCGCCACGGCGGTGGTGTCGGAGCCGCCGCGGCCGAGCGTCGTGATGTTGCCGTTCTGGTCGATTCCCTGGAAGCCGGCCGCGATCACGATGGCGCCGTCGTCGAGCAGTTTCCGCACGTGGTCGGTCGAGATCGACTTGATCCGCGCCTTGGTGTGGGTGCTGTCGGTGCGGATGCCGATCTGGGCGCCGGTGAGGCTCACCGCCTTGTGGCCGAGCGAGTGGATCGCCATGGCGAACAGCGCCACGCTCACCTGCTCGCCCGTGGAGAGCAGCATGTCCATCTCGCGGGCGCTGGGCCGCTCCGAGATCTGTTTGGCGAGGTCGACGAGCACGTCCGTTTGGTGGCCCATCGCGCTGACCACGACCACCACCTGGTGGCCGGCCTGCTGCCGGGCGATCGCCTTGCGGGCGGCCGCCAGGATCTTCTGCGGATCGGCGACGCTCGTCCCACCGAACTTCTGCACCACCAGGGCCATCGGATCGCCTCTCCTGCGCGTCACGCGCGATTGGTACCCAGGAATTCACCCATCAGTCGCCAGCCGGGCTCGATCCCGTTGCCGGCGGCCGCGGCCGCTCGCTCGTCGTAGGTCGTCTGCCCCGACGCGGCGACGCCGCGGCCGGCCATGACGAAGGGGACGGCGCCGCGGGAATGCGTCTTGGTGGCGATGAAGGTGGGATGGTCGGGGCAGACGAGGATCCGGTGGTCGGGCACGCCCGCCAGATGCGCCGCGATCGGGCCCACGATCTTTTCGTCGATCTCCTCGATGGCCCGCACCTTCGCGGCGGCGTCGCCCTGGTGGCTGGCCTCGTCCGGGGCCTCGA
>JBIJCD010000400.1:0-3554 GCA_044344895.1 Pirellulales bacterium
CGATCGAGATCATCGCCCGTCTCGTGCATGTAGAGGCGGATGGCGTGCAACTTGTCGCCCTGTGCTCGGGCGAGGCAATCGCGGGCCGTGTTGCAGGGGTCGACCCGCGAGTCGGTCAGACCGAGCGCCGACTTGGAGATGACCCACGTGTCGCGGGGCCTGCGGGTGAGCCGCACGATCCGCTCGCCGGGATAGGCGTCCTCCACGACGGCGGCCGCCGCCTGCTCGTCGCTCGCCCACGAAATGATGATGTGGGCGCTGGTCTCGATCTCGAAAAGCGGCATCGCGAGCCTCCCGCGGTAGTACACGCGCGACGCTGACCTTACGCCACGCCGCTCGCGGCAGTCAATTGTCCGCGGTGTCGGGCCGTGGCTACCATGGAACCGAGGGTTCGCAGGCTACGGCCGTCCCGCAGGTGCTTCCATGCAGTACGACCGGCATGGTTTTCCGATTCCGGCCGAATTCGACTCCCGCGTCGATCCGTCGCGGGACGAGATCCTCGTCGACCGTTCGGGAGGATCCCGCTCCGGTTCGGCCGCGGCACGGGGAGGCATGGCGAAGCCGCCGGCCACGCGGAAGCGGTGGGTGCTGTCGGCCGTGCTGCTGGGCGTGCTCGCGGCGGTCGTGCTCCCCGCGGTCATGCCGACCGTCAGGCAGGTGGTGGTGCAGTGGTCGCTGGAGCGCGCGGCCGAGTGCGAGGCGCAGGGCGACGTCCGCGGGGCGATCGCCGAGATGGGGCGGGCGATCCGCTGGCATGGCGACGACCTGGAACTGCTCTGCATGCGGGCGATGCTGCGGCTCGAGCACCGTGATGCGAGCGGCGCCCTGGACGACGTCACCCGCGCCGCCGCGATCGCGCCCACGTCGCCGCGGCCGTGGCGGGTGCGGGCGCTGGCCAACGTCGTCTTGGAGAGGCCCGATGCGGCGCTTTCCGACGCCGAGATGGTCGTCAGCCTCTCGGCTCGCGACGATCCCGACGCGTTGAATCACCGCGCCTACATCCGGGCCCTGGTGGGCCGCGACCTGCCGGCGGCGCTCGAGGACATCGAGCGTGCCATCGGCGTCGGCGGCAACGCGGAACCATCGCCGGAGATGGTCGACACCCGCGGCTTCCTTCTGCACCTCGTGGGCCGGCACCGGGAGGCGGTTGACCAGCTCAACCTCGCGATCAACGGGATGCAGCAGGCGCGAAGGCGGCTGGCCCTGCTCTCGGGCCGCGTCGAGCCGGTGGAGCTCGCCTGCCGACTGCGGACGCTGGATCACGGGCTGGCCGTGATGCTCCATCATCGGGCGCTGGCCTGCCGGGCGGTGGGGCTGGAGGAGCAGGCCCGGCAGGATTTCGAACTGGCGGAGCGAAAGGGCTTCGATCCCACCCGCGGGATTTTTTGAACCGACCATAGGCTGCGGCGCCGTTTCCGCCGGCTCTCGGCCGCACGCCGCCGGCTCTGTCGGCGCGGCGGGATAGCGGCTATACTCTGGGCCACACGGCGAAGTCCCGTGGGCAGCGCCGGCTCCGGCCGGCGTCCACGCACGGGGGTGTAGCTCAGTTGGTTAGAGCGCCAGCCTGTCACGTTGGAGGCCGCGGGTTCGAGTCCCGTCACCCTCGCTGCCGTGTTTTGCGTCGTGAGCAGCCACGACCATCGGGCGGCCCCGTCGGCGTCACCGCCAGCAGTCTCGCCGCACATCTTCCAGGGAAGCCGCCGTGCTTCGTCTCCCCGAGCCCGGCGCGGCGGTGATCACCGGGGCCGCCAGCGGCCTGGGACGCGCCCTGGCCCTGGCGCTAGCCCGCGCGGGCTGGCGGCTGGCTCTCGTTGATCTCGCCGAAGCGGTCGGCCGCTGCGACGACGTGGCCGAACTCGCCCGCTCCCACGGCGGCGGCGCGATCGTCGAGCCTCTCGACGTCCGCGAGGCCGCCGCCTGGCGGCGGCTGCACGAGCGGTTGCGGGACGAGTGGCCGACCTGCGAGCTGCTGGTCAACAGCGCGGGCGTGGGGGCGGCCGGTCTGGTCGGCACGCTGCCGGACGACCAGTGGCGGCGGGTGATCGAGACGAACCTGCTCGGCACGGCGCTCGGCTGCGAGACGTTCCTCCCCTGGCTGCGGAGCCATCCCGTGCGCTCGCATCTGGTCAACGTGGCCTCGATCGCGGGCATCATCGCGCCGGCGTCGATGGCCGCCTACTCCGCCAGCAAGGCCGGGGTGATCGCGGCCTCCGAAGCGATCGCAGCGGAGTGCCGGCCCGGTCGCCCGGGCGTCACGGTCGTCTGCCCGGGGTTCTTCCGATCGGGGCTGCTCGACACCTGGCACTTCACGTCGGCGGTCGAATCCCGCGAGGCGGTGCGGCGGATGGCGGGCTCGTGGTGGACGGCGGAGGCAGTCGCCGACCGGGTGCTGGCGGCGGCCCGAGCCAATCGCCGCTACGTCGTGGTCGGTCGCACGGCCCGCTGGCTGTGGCGGTTCAAGCGGCTGGCGCCGGTCGCGACGACGGCCCTGATGCGGGTCGCCTATGCACGGCTCCGCCGCTGAGCGGCACGGCGCTTCGCGGCTACTCGAGGAGTTCCAGCCAAGCCCGGATCTCGTTGTCGTACTCGCTCGCCAGCCCGCCCACGATCAACTGGCGATGGAAGCTCGCCGCCCCCTCCTTCACGAGGTCGGCGTCCTCGGCGCTCGGAAACCGGCGGGCCGGGTCTGCGGCGACGAGGCCCCGGCAGAAGTTCATCAGCAGTTCGTTGCAGGTGACGTCGGCCGGCAGGATCTGCGGCAGGCGGTGGGCGAGCGACCGCTTCGCCTCGAGCAGATCACGGTAGGACTGCAGGCCGGCGAAGGGCGGCAGGCCGGAGAGCATCTCGATGAGCACGTAGCCGAGGCTCGCGAGGTCGGACCGGGGCGTGTTCTCCCGCCCCTCGAGCACTTCCGGTGCGGCGTACGACGGCGTGCAGGTGCGGTTGGGCGGCATGTCGTCAAGCGCCAGGGCCGAGCCGATGTCGATGATCTTCGCGTTGCCGGTCCGCTTGACCATGATGTTGGAACTCTTGATGTCGCCGTGGACGATCCCCTCGCGGTGCAGGGCCGCCAGCGCCGCCAGGCATTCGCGGACGATCGCGATCGCGACGCCCGGCTTGAGCCGCGACTGCTGCGGCCCCGCCGTCACGATGACGTTGTTGAGGTGCTTCCAGCGATCGTCGTTCACGCTGGCGCGGGTGCGGGCCAGGATATCGGGGGCCAGTAGTCGCGACAGGTCGTAGCCGTCGACCCACTCCATCTCCATGATGCGGATCCGCCGCTGCTCGACGAAGTTGTGGACGTCGAGCAGGTTGTCCTGCTGGATCTGCGCCACCCGCGAGGCGACTTTGGCGATGCGGTTCATCCCCTCGTCGTAGTGCGTCTCCGACTCGTATCGCTCTGGCGAGAAGATCTTCAGCGCCACGGGGAGGCTGAAGTTGTCTGTGCCCCGCCGCTCCGTCAGGAACACGACCCCCTGGCCGCCTGCTCCCAGCCGCCGGGTGAGCGCGTGGTATTCCGTCCAGTTGAGCCGGCCGGCGCCGAGGATCTCGCC
>JBIJCD010000487.1:0-2832 GCA_044344895.1 Pirellulales bacterium
GTCGGGGCAGCGGCTGCCCACGTCGCCGCTGACGGAGATCGTGGGACGACCCTCCCGGAAGATCGTCGTGTTCATGCTGTCCGGTTCACCGCTCATCGCGCCCCGTCCTTGGCTGCTGGTGTCGAGGCTGCTGATTCAGGAGCGGCCGGCTCTGGAAAGCCGAGCGTCTTGTCCACGAGGTTCCGCAGCGGCCTGCCCGCCAGGTACCGTCGCAGATTGTCGCAGAAAAAGTCGGTCATCGCATCGATTCGGCGGGCCGATTGTCCGGCCACGTGCGGAGTGATCAGCAGTCGCGGCGCCTTCCAGAGCCTGCTTTCGGGCGGCGGCGGTTCCCGGGGCGTGACGTCGAGCGCGGCGGAGTCGAGGTGGCCGCTCTCCAGGGCGTCCACGAGCGCGTTCTCGTCGACAAGCGGGCCACGGGCCATGTTGACGAGGATCGCTCCCCGCTTCATGCGGCCGATCTGTTCGGCGCCGATCATGCCGCGGGTGAGCGACGTGAGCGGCGCGCAGAGGAAGAGGATGTCGGCCTCGGCGAGCAGTTCGGGCAGCGTCTCCGGGCCGCCGAGCCGCTCCACGGCCGCGGGCTTGCGGACGGGGAAGTAGTCGGTGGCCAGGATCCGCACGCGGAACGGGGCGAGCACCTCGACGAGCCTGCGGCCCACGCCCCCGAGCCCCACGATGCCCACGGTCGCGCCGGTCAGGTCGCGGGTGGGCCGCCGGACGAATTCCTGCCGCCGCTGCTGCTCGAGAAACAGTGGGATCCTGCGGGTGCAGGCGATGGCCAGGCCGAGCCCGTGCTCGGCGACCTGATCGGCGAGCACGCCGGAGGCGCTGGTCACGATGATGTCGGAGGCCACCACGGCGGGCACAAGACAATGGTCGAGGCCGGCGGCCGATGACTGGATCCAGCGCAGCCGTCCGCCGCCCACGACCGCGTCCCAGGGAACCGGCACCTTGGGGTGGCCGCAGAAGACGTCGGCGCGGGGCAGTTCGAGTGCCACCCGTTCCTGGCCGGCGTCGACCAGTTCGGCTTCGGGGGCAACCGACCTGATCCGGGCCACGTGGACGGGTTCGACGGGGTAGCACAGGACGATCCGCATGCCGTGGTTTTCGCCCCCGGATCGTGAATTTGGCAAGCCGGCCGCCGGCCATCGGCTTGCCGTCGCCTCGCTTCGTGGTTCAAATGAAGGGGTCGAGGGATCGCTCGTCGGCGGTCCACGTGCGCCGCGTTTCCGCCGGCCGGGGGCGATCCCGGTGACGCGGCCGCTGATGCCACGGCCCCGCAAAACTGCAGCGTTCCCGTCGAGCAACCCCATGCGACCGACCCTGTTGGCCATCGCCGCCCTCGCCTTCCTGCGGATCGTCGTCGGGATGCACTTCTTCCTGGAGGGCCTGAGCCACCTCCGCGACGCCGACTGGTCGAGCGCCGGGTTCCGCAAGGCTGCCGTCGGGCCGTGGGCAGATCTCTACCGTGCGTCGCTCCCGCAGACCGGCGACTGGTCCGGCACGCTCGGCAGGGCCGACGGCCGACCCGTCGACGAGTCGGCCAAGGCCTGGCAGGAATCGGTCGTGGCGTCGTGGCGGAAGCTGCTCGCGGACCGTGAGAAGCTCGTGCCGCTCGACGCTGCCGGTCGCGAGGAGGCCGGAAAGCGGCTGGAGCAGGCCCGTGCGGAACTCGACGACATGCTGGCCGGCAACGCCGAGGAGTTGGCGAATTTTCGGCTCGAGAGCGAGCGACTGGCGGTGATGGAGCGGTCGCCCGCGGCGAGCCAGATCCCGTTCGCCCGTGACCGCGTCGCCAAGAAGCGGAAGGAACTGGGCGCCCAGGCCTCGGGGTGGATGAAGGATGCCGAGGCGATCGGCACGAAGCTCGTGGCGGAGTGGGACGAGTCCCGAACGCCCGCCGAGCGGCGTCGACTCGCGGCAGCCTCCGGTCCTTCGCCGCTGTGGCGGGCCGATCGGTTCGTGAGCTGGTCGCTGGTGACGATCGGCGCCTGCCTGGTGCTCGGCATCCTCGTGAAGTTCAACGCCATGGGGGGCGTCTGCTTTCTGGCCAGCGTGATCGCCTCGCAGCCGTTCTGGGTGCCGGGGGCCCAGGCCACGTTCAACCAGTGGGTGGAACTCGCGGCGCTCCTCGTGATCGCCGCCCTGCCGATCGGCGGCTGGAGCGGTCTCGACTTTTTCCTCAAGACATACCTGGGAACCCTCTGTCCTTGGGCCGGCTGCTGCCGGGCCGACGAAACGCACGGGAGATGATTCGATGAACCTGTCCGAACAGCAGAAGGCGATCGGCAAGGAGAACTTCTCCGACGCGATCAACGTCACCCGCCGCGACTTCCTCACGGGCACGCTGGCGGCGGGGCTAGCCGGCGGTGCGGGCCTGGGATCGATCTACTTCGGCTACGGCAAGAGCGTCGGCAATCCCCTGCGGGTGGGCGTGCTCGGCACAGGCGACGAGGGGAGCGTGCTCCTGGGCGCCCACAATCCCGAGTACATGAACGTCATCGCGATCGCCGACATCCGCCCCTACAACGTCTTCCGCGCCTTCCACGGCGACGTCTCCAGCCCCAGTGCCTACACCGCCCGTCCCGGCCTGATGGCGAAGTACAAGTGGTCCAGCGAGGACGAGGCCCGCAAGCAGGTCAAGGTCTACGGGGCCTACGAGGAACTGCTCGCCGACGACGAGGTCGAGGCGGTGGTCATCGCCCTGCCCCTCCACCTCCACGCCGAGGCGGCGATCAAGGCGATGCGGGCGGGCAAGCACGTGCTCACCGAGAAGCTGATGGGCCACTCGATCCACGAGTGCAAGGAGATGGGCCGCGTGTCGCGGGA